>CADBRY010000231.1 GCA_902797195.1 uncultured Eubacteriales bacterium | reverse complement strand
GAGCCGGTGCAGTTGACTTCTTTTCACTGCTGGTTCTGCCCTGACGTACTAATTGGTTAATTGTAGGCATCCTTTGTCTCCTTTCTTTTAAAATTTATCTGGAAGGGTCAGCACCCGAAGGTGCTGAACCGCAACCTTGCAAATTCTATCATCTCCACCCTGTGGGTGTCAACGATTAGTTCATGTCATCCTCTGCATCCAGTTCGATCTCCGCCGCGAAGACATCTTCATTGGCGTAGTCCTCGGCTGCGGCAAGATCGTCCATGGTGGCCATCTCCGGAGTCACACCCTCCAGCTCGGCTATTGCCTCAGCTTCAGCAGCTGCGGCTTCCTCTTCCTCGATTGCTCTCTGTCTTTCCAGATATTCCTCGATAAGAGGCAGGTTCACGCCGTAATCAAGTTTGACATTTCTGTATTTCTTCATACCCGTTCCCGCAGGAATGAGCTTACCGATGATGACATTTTCTTTGAGGCCTTCCAGGTTGTCTGTCTTGCCCTTGATGGCCGCATCCGTAAGGACTCTTGTGGTCTCCTGGAATGAAGCAGCCGACAGGAATGAGTTTGTGGCGAGGGATGCCTTGGTTATACCAAGCAGTATCCTCTCGTAGTCTGCAGGCTCACCGCCGTTGGCCTTTACAACAGCGTTTATCTCTTCCACCTCAAACTTGCTGTACTGTCCTCCGGGCAGAAGTCCCGTGTCTCCCGGATCTCCAACCTTTACCTTGGAGAGCATCTGTCCCACGATGACTTCTATGTGTTTGTCGTTGATGTCTACACCCTGGTTCTTATATACTCTCTGGACTTCCTTGAGCAGATACTGGTAAACACCGTCTACTCCGTTAAGTCTGAGAATGTCCTTGGGATCGAGAGGTCCGCTTGTTATATTTGAGCCGGCCTTGACATAGTCGCCCTCTGCCACGCAGATCCTTGCACCGTAGGGGATCTCGTAAACATGTTTCTCTTCTCCGCGGACGATGATCTCGGTCTTGTTATCGGCCATGCCTTCGATGGATACAACTGTTCCCTCGGCTTCGCAGATCGTTGCAAGTCCCTTTGGCTTTCTGGCTTCAAAGAGCTCTTCAACTCTCGGCAGACCCTGGGTGATGTCGGAACCTGCAACACCGCCTGTATGGAATGTACGCATGGTCAGCTGTGTACCTGGCTCACCTATGGACTGAGCTGCCTGGATACCAACTGCCTCACCGATGTTGACGCTTTCTCCTGTGGCAAGATTTCTGCCGTAGCACTTGGCGCATACGCCGCTCTTACTCTGACAGGTCATTACCGAACGGATGGCAACGCTCTTGATTCCCGCGTCTTCTATCATCTGGGCAGCATCTTCGCTGATCTCTTCGTCCTGTTCAACGATCAGCTCACCGGTCTCGGGATGGATGATATCGTTGAGAGCTGTTCTTCCCACGATACGTTCCTTGAGCTTTTCGATGACCTGATTATCATCGTTGAATTCACTTACTTCTATACCTTCGTATGTTCCGCAGTCATCTTCTCTGACGATGACATTGTGAGATACGTCAACAAGTCTTCTTGTCAGATAACCGGAGTCAGCGGTTCTAAGGGCCGTATCCGCAAGTCCCTTTCTGGCACCGTTGGATGAAAGGAAGTATTCCAGTACGGAAAGTCCCTCTCTGAAGTTTGCCTTGATTGGGATCTCGATTGTTTTACCTGTAGCATTTGCCATCAGTCCACGCATACCGCCGATCTGGCTGATCTGGCTCTTGTTGCCTCGAGCACCTGAATTGGCCATGATGAACATATTGTTCAGGGATCCCAGGTTGTCCATCAGCGCATCTGCAACGTCGTCGGTTGTCTTTTTCCAGATGCCGATGACGTGCTCGTATCTTTCCTTATCGGATACGCGTCCGCTGCGGTAGGCCTTATCGTATTTCTCGACCTCTTCCTCGGCCTTTGAGATAATGCTTTCCTTGGCTGCCGGGATCTCCATGTCGGAGATGCTGATAGTGATGGCCGCCTTGGTGGAATAGTGATATCCCATATCCTTGATGTAGTCCAGCATGAGAACGGTTTCCGTGTTCCCGTGCTTTCTGTAGCATCTGTCGATTATGTCTCCAAGGGCTCTTTTGTCGCAGAGGAAGTCGATCTCAAGTGAATAGGGATCAGCTTCTCTATCGGCAACATATCCAAGATCCTGAGGAATCTGCTGATTGAAGATGAAGCGTCCTACAGTGGACTCTACCAGCTTGCCTGTCTTATCATCTTCGTCGGCATACATTCTTACCTTGACCTTGGCGTGGATCCCTACCTTGCCCGTTTCGTATGCCATAAGCATTTCAGCAAGGTCCGTAAAGATCTTTCCATCGCCCTTTTCTGCCGGGGTGTCTCTCTTTCCTTCTTCCTGTCCGGGATGGGTCAGGTAGTAGCTTCCCAGGATCATATCCTGTGTAGGCGTGGTGATAGGTGATCCATCCTTAGGTGCCAGAATGTTGTTTACTGACAGCATGAGGAATCTTGCCTCCGCCTGAGCCTCTACGCTGAGAGGAACGTGGACAGCCATCTGGTCTCCGTCAAAGTCGGCGTTAAAGGCCGTACATGCAAGGGGATGGAGCTTGATAGCTTTACCCTCTACCAGCACAGGTTCAAATGCCTGTATTCCCAGTCTGTGAAGGGTTGGGGCACGGTTGAGCATAACAGGATGCTCTTTGATGACGCCTTCCAGTACTTCCCAGACCTCCGGCTTGACCTTATCTACCATCTTCTTAGCGCTCTTGATGTTCTGAGCCGTTCCGTTTTCCACAAGCAGCTTCATAATGAAGGGCTTGAACAGTTCAAGAGCCATTTTCTTGGGAAGTCCGCACTGGTAGAACTTCAGTTCAGGTCCTACTACGATTACGGAACGTCCCGAATAGTCTACACGCTTACCAAGCAGATTCTGACGGAATCTTCCCTGCTTACCCTTAAGCATATCCGACAGAGACTTGAGAGGTCTTGATCCCGGTCCTGTAACGGGACGGCCTCTTCTGCCATTGTCTATGAGAGCGTCAACAGCTTCCTGAAGCATACGTTTTTCGTTTCTTACGATGATATCGGGAGCGTTGAGCTCGAGGAGCTTCTTAAGTCTGTTGTTTCTGTTGATTACTCTTCTGTAAAGGTCGTTAAGGTCTGATGTGGCAAACCTTCCGCCGTCAAGCTGTACCATAGGTCTCAGATCCGGCGGGATAACGGGCACAACATCGAGGATCATCCACTCAGGACGGTTTCCCGATGCTCTCAGTGCCTCTATAACTTCAAGTCTTCTGACTATCCTTACCTTTTTCTGGCCGGTGGATTTCTCAAGCTTCTCTTTAAGGTCGGCGCTGAGTTCGTCAAGATCCACCTGCTCAAGCAGTTCCTTGATGGCGGATGCACCGATGCCGGCCTTGAACTTGATTTCCCTGTTGCTTACAGTCTCCCTGTACTGGTTTTCCGTAAGTATCTCCATGTACTGGAACTCGGAGTTGCCGGGATCGATAACGATGAAGTTTGCGAAATACAGTACCTTTTCAAGTGTTCTTGGAGACATGTCCAGAACCAGTCCCATACGGGAAGGAATGCCCTTGAAGTACCAGATGTGGGATACGGGAGTTGCCAGTTCAATGTGTCCCATACGCTCTCTACGAACCTTTGCTTTTGTGACTTCAACGCCGCACTTGTCGCAGATTATTCCCTTGTATCTGATTCTCTTGTACTTTCCGCAGTAGCATTCCCAGTCCTTTGTGGGTCCGAAAATCCTCTCACAGTAAAGTCCGTCTCTCTCAGGCCTCAAGGTCCTGTAGTTGATGGTTTCAGGCTTGGTGACTTCTCCGTATGACCAGCTTCTGATCTTGTCCGGTGATGCCAGTTCGATCTTCAGGGAGTCAAAATTGTTCAGTTCATAATTTGTATCTTCACGCATTTCAGTACTCTCCTTTCAATCTACTCATCATCTTCGATTTCTTCATCGTCGATGGAAAAACTGTCAATATCGTCTATATCGTCCAGGTCGTGTTCCTCTTCGTCCACAGAAGCCAGTTCCTCGTGTCCCGGCTCTCTGTCTTCGTCGATCTCGAATTCGTCCCCTTCATCCTCTTGGGCTTCCCCGTCAACGACTTCTTCAACGGGTTCCAGCTCATCCGCCTCAAGCTCCACAACTCTCTCTATGTTGGTTGCCTCGCTCAGGTCCTCATCTCTGATGTCGATTTCTCTGTTGTCGGCGGACATTGCCTTTACATCCAGACACAGACTCTTCATCTCTTTTATAAGGACCTTGAAGGATTCAGGTATTCCCGGTTCAGGAATATTTTCGCCCTTGACGATGGCCTCGTATGTTTTGACTCTGCCGATAACGTCGTCGGACTTGATGGTGAGTATCTCCTGAAGTGTATAGGCCGCACCATATGCTTCCAATGCCCATACTTCCATTTCACCGAAACGCTGTCCTCCGAACTGGGCTTTACCTCCCAG
>CADBRY010000230.1 GCA_902797195.1 uncultured Eubacteriales bacterium | reverse complement strand
TTACCTGAGCCAGACCCGTACCGTCGATCATGGCGGCGCTTATGACCACGGCCTTTTCATCATCATTCATGATGTTTTTGACCGCTTCTGCCCCACGGTTTGACCATGTCGGCCCCTGGCTTTTCTTTAAGGGTATTCCCGATTCGGGATCAAAAGGCCCTATTCCGTGGAATTTTTCAGGGTTCTTTTCCGCATGGGAATAGCCTTTTCCTTTTCTCGTTATGGTGTGGATGAGCACAGGCCCTGTGATGTTCTTTGCCATCTCCAGTATCTTGCACATGTCCTTGATGTTATGACCGTCAACCGGTCCAAGATACTTGAATCCAAGCTCCTCGAATATTATGCCGTCGATCATTGCGTATTTTATCCTGTCCTTGGCATAGTGGACTCCGGAAACAAGATCGTCACCGATCTTTGGCACCTTTGACATGCCCTTCTTGACCTGTGATTTGACGGCGGCATATTTTGAAGATCCCGTAAGGTTCACAAGATGTCTTGAAAGACCGCCGGTATTTGGTGAGATGGACATTCCGTTGTCGTTTAATATGACAATAATGTTGGTGTTAAGATGCCCCGCGTTATTCAGGGCTTCGAAGGCAGGTCCGCCTGTCATAGCCCCGTCGCCTATGATAGGCACCACATGGTAATCTTCACCCTGGAGATCTCTTGCCTTTGCAAGACCCAGGGCAAGACCTACGGAAGTGCTGGAATGACCGGTGTCAAACACATCGTAGACGCTTTCCTTCTTCTTGGGAAAGCCGCTCATTCCCCCGTGCTGTCTAAGGCTGTCAAAATCCTCTGCCCTGCCTGTAAGTATCTTATGTACGTAGGACTGATGGCCCACGTCCCATATGAGTTTGTCCTTTGGAGTGTCAAATACCTTATGTAAAGCTATTGCAAGCTCCACCACGCCCAGGTTTGATGCCAGATGGCCTCCTGTCTTTGAAACACTGGAAATAAGAAAATCCCTGATCTCATATGACAGCAGTTCAAGTTCGTTTATATCCATTTCCTTGAGATCTTCAGGGAAATGATGGTTCTTCAGATAGTCGCTCATAGTTAATACCTTCTGTTGGCCAGTTCCTTAGCAAGCGCTGTTAACACTTCAGCATTGTCGTAATAGGATGACATTGCTTCGATGGCGTTTTGAGTCAGTTCCTCCAGTTTTCTCCTGGAATCATCAAGACCATGTATCTGAGGATATGTTGCTTTATCCTTCTGACTGTCGGCTCCCGCTTTTTTGCCCATGATTTTTTCATCACCTGTCACATCCAGGATGTCATCGGCGATCTGAAAAGCAAGGCCCAGATTCTCTCCGTAGGTGGTCAGATCCTTGAGCATTTCGTCCGTGGGGTTGCCCAGTCTTGCACCGGCTCTTATGGAGGCTATCATCAGTGAAGCGGTTTTATTCAGGTGTATAAAGTCAAGCATCTCATGGGAGCAGGACTCGGACTGAGTCTCTATGTCGGCCATCTGTCCTGCAAGCACGCCTCTGCAGCCGGCTCCCTTGCTTATCTCGTATGCTGCTCTGACTCTCTTTTTCAGCTCTTCCGGTTCATCGAAATACATGAGCATATCCTGAAACATCAGCTCAAAAGCCGCTGACTGAAGACCGTCACCCGCAAGGGTGGCCACGTCTTCACCAAACACCATGTGATTGCTGGGAATGCCCCTTCTCAGTTCATCGTCATCCATGCAGGGCAGGTCATCATGTATCAGTGTATATGTGTGTATGTACTCTACCGCACATGCATAAGGGAGAGCTTCCTCCACCTTACCGCCGCAGAAAACGCACGATGCCATCAGAAGCACAGGTCTGATCCGTTTTCCCCCCGCCTCGATGCTGTACTTCATAGAGTCATAGAGGGTTATGCTCTTGTGATCTATATCGGGAAGAAAATCGCTGATGTGTTCGTCGAGTATTTCTCTGTAATCATCAAATTTATATTCTTTCATTTTTCTTCCACCTTCTTCGTAAGGGTCTCGATCTCCTGAACGGCCTCGTCTAATATCTTTCGGCACTCGTTATATGCCTCGAGACCTTCCTTATAGCTCTTTATAGCGTCTTCAAGAGAAGCTTCCTGAGACCTTATCTTCTCACTGGCTGTCTCAAGCTTCTTCAGGGAGTCCTCAAAGGACGGTTTTTTACTGCTCATAATCAACGACCTCCTTTTCAGTGCCGATTATCTCCGCATCGGCGTATCCATCGCTGAGTCTTAACTTGACTGAGTCTCCATCCGACACATCATCCACAGAACGGAGTATTTTGCCATTTTTGTCGGTCACGAAGGAATATCCCCGTTCAAGTATCCTGTAGGGACTGGCTGTCTCTATTATTTCCTTGTGCTGATCTATGGATTTTGAGCTGTTTCCGATGATCATTTCCATATCGTCTTTCATCTGTTCAAAGACATCATCCACATGCATCTGTTCATAGTTCATCCTTGTGCGCAGTCCCGTGGCAAAGGATGTTGGGTCAAGGGCTTCCAGGTGTCTGCTCACAGCCTCCGCCCTGTTCTTCATGAACTGACCCATTTCCATTATCATGTACTTCAGTTCTTCCCTTATCTCACCGGTATCGGGAACAGCCATGTGGGCTGCCGCCGTAGGCGTTTCCGCCCTCACATCCGCGGCAAAATCCGAAAGGGTCACGTCTGTTTCATGTCCAACGGCCGATATTACCGGGATATGGGACCTGTATATGCTGCGAACCACAGCCTCTTCGTTGAAGGCCCACAGTTCCTCTGCGGATCCTCCTCCTCTGCCTGTTATTATAATATCAACATCCTTGTGGTTTTTATTGATATCGTCTAAAGCGGCCGCTATCTCTCCGGGAGCCGCCGGTCCCTGCACCAGAACGGGATATATCAGTATGTCCACATAGTCGTTTCTGCTCTTGAGTATTTTAAGGATATCTCTTACCGCCGCGCCTGTTGGAGAGGTCACAACGGCTATCTTCTCGGGAAAGACAGGCAGTTCTTTCTTTATGCCGGGATCGAACAGACCTTCCGATGACAGCTTTTTCTTCAGTTCTTCGAATCTTGCCGCAAGCTGGCCGATACCGCCCGCTTCGATATCCTGTATGTTGAGGGAATAGGAACCGCCTCTTTCGTAGACGGATATGTAACCCCTTGCCACAACTTCCATTCCCTCTTCAAGGGGAGCCGTTATATACTCGGCCCTTTGGGCCGCCAGAAAGCATCCAACCCTTGAATTATCATCCTTAAGGGAAAAGTAAATATGCCCGGAACTGTGAAACTTGAGATTTGATATCTCACCTATCACGGATATGTCCGCAAGAAGAGGATCGGTTTTCATGATCCGTCCTATATATTGATTAAGTTGTCCCACTCTTACAGCGGATCGTCCCATATGCACATTCCTCCCAGGAGTGCGGTCCCCACGGCGTTGTCCGTGGAGAGATCGTTCTCATCTTCGTCGAAGTAAACGATGATATCGTCCTTTTCCAGGGGATCGCATATAGCTCTCCTCACATATTCACTGGAAGTGACTCCTCCCGACATTATTACATCCTTAAGTCCTGTTTTGATGCTTGCCTGTTTCAGCATGTCGGCTATGCTGTCGGATATCCTGCAGAAGATCTCCCGGATAAGTTCATCCCTGATCTGAGTATCCGCCGTAAATGCTCCTCCCGTGGAAGAGAGCTTGCGGAGTTTTGATTTGATCTGGGTATCTATCCCGGACAGATTCACATAGCCGTCTGCTGCCCTTATGGGAGTCAGCATGGAAGATGTTCTTCCCTTGGACATGGCGATCTCATCGAGAGCTTTGCCTGCAGGAAATGAAAAACCCATCTCCACCCCCGCTCTGTCCAGTACCTGTCCGTAGGATATGTCCTTTGATCCTCCGACAATCTCTATATCGTATACTTCTCCGCATCTGTCGAAGCATTTATAACCGAAGTCTTCATGGAAGTTCTCTGCCTCACGGGCCATCTCCTCGAAGGATTTGAGCGTCTTTACTTTAAGAACCTCACATGTTCCCCCGGAAAAATGACAGGCAAGAAATTCATCCATTTCGCTCATTTCCGTATATGATTTTATGGCCTGTATGTGCCCTTCCTGATGGGAGAATCCAAATGCAGGCACTCCTATTGAAGCGGCTATTGCCTTTGCGATACTCTCACCCGCCAGAAATACGGGCATGTATGAATCCTCAACGGGTCTGGGTTTTGATGAAAAGGCAACGGCATGTATCTCCCCATCAAACAATGAATATGCCTCATCTATAAGCCCGGGCAGATTCTTCACATGTTGAAAAAGGGCATCCGACTGGCGAAGGCCCCTCTCACCTTCCTTGACTTCAAGGAAACGCCGTACATCGCATACGATTTCATCGCTGTTCAATATGCATACGGAAGTTTTGTAGTTGCTGGTGTCTATCCCAAGCACATAGGATTCTCTATTCATTTTTTGAAATCGCTCCAAGCACTCCGTGAATAAACCTGGCGGACTGATCTGTACTGTATTTTCTGGCTATGTCGATGGCCTCATTTACCGCCACGGCATCAGGGATATCATCATTAAATCTCATTTCTCCGCATGCAAGGCGCATGATGGCAAGATCTACCTTGGGCATACGCCTGGTCTTCCAGCCCGTGCTGCATCTGTTTATGTTTTCATCGATACTGTCCAGGTCGGATATTATCTTTTCCATAAGATCTGCGATGCGTTCCTTGTGATTTCCGGCCAGACGCTCTTCGCAAAGTGTTTTTGCCTTTTCCACCGTCATGGACCCGGATGCATCCATCTCATACAGTATCTGCATTGCCGCTACTCTGGCTTCCCTTCGAGTCATATACTAGCCCTCACTTTTTTCTGTGGTCATTGCCCTCATGTCCACACCCTGTACATGGATGTTAACGGCACTCACATCTATGTCGACCATTTCCTTGATTTCTTTTCTGACGTTTTCCTGGATCTCCCAGGCAACAGCGGGAATGTTGGAGCCGTATGATGCGATGATGGAAACATCTATTTTGGTCTCATCGTCGCTTCTGCTGACCTTGGTTCCTCTTGCTGCGCTCTCTATTCCCAGCAGGTTCTTTGTTATGGTATCGTAGACGCCCCCGGCCATATCAAAAACGCCTTCCGTCTTCAATGTTGCGTTTACTGCACAGACCGCGATTATGGCATCTGAAAAATTATTTTCACTCATAAAAATCACATAAAAAAAAGGCGATAACTACCCTGATAGTATACCACAATCGCCTTATATATCCAACTCAGCCGGCGCCCCTCACTCTTCCGACTCGGGATCCGCGGGAGGCAGGATCTTCATGGTAATATCTTCGATCCTGCGGTCCTTGATTGAATTGATGGTGAACAGATATCTGTCGTAATGGATCTCCTTGTTCAGGTCGTCTTCATCGGGGATCTCTCCAAGTATATCTATCAGGAAACCTCCGATAGTCTCACTGCTCTCGGACTCCAGATCGATGCCAAGCTCCTCATCAATGTCGTCGAGATCCATGCTTCCGTTGAGATGGTAAGTATCCTTTGACACTTCCTGAATCCCCGGATCTTCCTCGTCATATTCATCGTCTATATCGCCCATGACTTCTTCTATGATATCCTCCATGGTGACGATGCCGCTGAAGCCGCCGTATTCGTCGATAAGGATGGCTATGTGCTGTTTTGCTTTCTGAAGCTCAAAGAAGAGAGTGTCGATGTTCTTGGTTTCAGGAACGAAATAAGGAGTTCTCAGTATAGATCTGATATCCACCTTGTCGAACCCTGCGGTCCTTGCCTGGATAAGGTAGTCCTTTATATAGAGTATTCCGATGATATCGTCGCTGTCATCTTCGTAGACCGGGATCCTGGAGTACCTCAGTTCCATGAGAGAATCAAGGTATTCTTCCGCAGGATCGTTGATGTCGATGGCAAAGACATCCGTTCTTGGAGTCATGACCTCGTATGCAAGAAGATCGTCAAAGGCAAAAACACCGGTGATCATTTTCTTGCCTTCTTCCTTCAGCTCACCTTTTTCCTGACCGGCCTCAAGCATGGAAACTATATCTTCTTCCGAATACTCGTTGTAATCCACTTCTATCCGCTGCCTGGTTATCTTGAGCATGAGGAACACTATCCCCGATGAAAGCCACATCATGGGTTTCATCAGGATTATGATAAGCCTTACGATACCTGAGGATGCAAGGGCTATCCCCTCTTCGTGCAGGACGGCAAGACGCCTTGGATAAAGCTCGGTAGTGCTGTACATTACAAGGGCGTATAGAAGTATATAGACTGCAAAGGCAACGATGGTCCTTGGATCACCTTCAGGCATTCCAATATATGAAAGTCCTTTTATTATGATCCCGAGAAAAGTGTACATGCCCACTATGCATGAAGCACCGTGGAGAAGCATGATAAAGGAATTGAGTGCAACCATATAGGTCCCCGGATCGTCGATGAGGGTGAGAAGAGAATCCGCCCTTTTCTCACCGTTTTCCGATCGGTTGCGCAGGGTGATCTTGTTGACGGAAGAAAGAGCTCTTTCCGCCGCTGCGATAAAAGCTCCCACAGCAAGGAGGATGATAAACAGTATTAAGCTCCATAAGTGGACTTCATCTGATATGAATGAGTCCATATTCATATTGGCTACTCCTTTTCTTTTTTTCGGTTATTCGGATTTTGAATTGGCGATATCCTCTTCCGTCCATGGATGAGCATCAATGTTCTTCTGATGTTCTTCAGATGTTTTTCCATAGAGCACTTCACCTTCAGGTGTGGCATAGAAGAAGAGATAATCGGTCTTTTCGTAATTGAGCACCGCATCCATATCCAGTTCGGGTACGGCGCATATGGGTCCCACAGGGAGGCCCTTGTTCTTATATGTATTATATTTAGAGTTGGTCTCTGTATCTTTAAGGCTTACATCCACCCTCTTTTGCTGCAAAGCATAGTTTACGGTAACATCGCTTTGAAGGGGAGTGTCATTATTGAGCCTGTTGATGAATACGCCAGCTATGGTTGGCGCTTCGCTTTCCACAGTGCCGCCCTCGCTTGTGACTACAGATGCAAGGGAAAGGAATTCGTGAACGGTGAATCCCGACGCTTCTATCTGAGATCTCTTTTCCGTAAGAACTTTATCCATGCTGTCCAGCATCATGGTGGTCACTTCTTCAAGAGACGCATTGCTGTCTGTGAGGTAATAAGTATCCGGGAACAGGTATCCTTCCAGAGGATACATAATGTCCTCACCGAGGATAACTTTATCAAGGAACCAGTATTTCTCGATCTGCTTGTTTAGAAATTCCTTATCGCCCCACAGGCTCAGGATCTCATCTTCAGATTCCGGAATTATCTCGGAAAGAGCCTTGGCTGCCTGAGGTATGGTGGCTCCGTCCTTCATTACAAATGTTTTCTTTGAAACATACTGAAAATCGCCTGTGTTGATGATCCCCATGATCTCTCTGAAGTTCATGGATTTATTGAACACATAACTGTTTGCCTGTAGAGTGTCATATCCTCCAATGCGGGCGTTGATCTTTGCACATAATCTGTTTTTCACAAGGCCATCGTTGTCAAGAATATCAACAATGCCGGAGGCTCCGCTTCCTTCGGGTATCTCAACCGTTATTTCTTCTGTGTTTGAGCTTTCAACGGGTCCCAGTCCATTAAGATACCAGAAAAGTCCGCCGGTGACCGCAGCAACTACGACGATTAGTAATGCCAGAATCTTTTTCATATCACATCATTCCTTGGGACTTATTTTGATCTTCCCAGATATTCGCCGGATCTTGTGTCGATCTGGATGCGCTCGCCTTCTTCGATAAAGATGGGCACCTGAACAACGGCACCGGTCTCAACGGTAGCTGCCTTTGTTACATTGGTGGCCGTATCTCCTTTTACTCCCGGCTCTGTCTCAGTAACCAGCAGATCCACGAAATTGGGAGCATCCACCTGGAATGCATTGCCCTGATAGAATTTGATGGTTGCCTCATCGTTTTCTCTCAGGTATTTCATCGCTTCCTCTACCTGATCGTAAGCCAGGGGCACCTGATCGTAGGTCTCAGGATCCATGAAATAGTAGAGTTCTCCATCGTTATAGAGGTACTGCATGGTCTTGGTTTCGATATGTGCCTTGGGGAACTTGGCGTCGGGGTTAAAGGATTCTTCCTTTATGGCTCCCGTAAGTATGTTCTTGTGCTTAGTTCTGACAAAGGCCGCGCCCTTACCGGGTTTAACATGCTGAAAGTCAATGACTACATGTGGATCGCCGTCAATCTCAAAAGTAACGCCTTTTCTGAAGTCTCCTGCATAAATCATAGATAATCCACCTTTCTCTTATATTATGATAAGATCTTTCGTCGATTTAGTCCCGTTAATTATACCAAAGTCGGTAATTATTGCCAAGTCCTCGATGCGTATGCCAAAGGATCCGGGAACATATATGCCGGGCTC
>CADBRY010000229.1 GCA_902797195.1 uncultured Eubacteriales bacterium | reverse complement strand
GAAGGCAAGGCAGTACGGCTTTACAAGGGCCGCTACGATGAGATGACCGTTTACAGTGACGACCCGCCCTCCATCGGGGAGAAGTTCGCAGAGTGCGGAGCAAAGCACATCCACATAGTGGATCTTGAAGGAGCCGCAGAGGGAACGACTCCCAACTTCGATACCGTGTGCAGAATAAAAAAAGCCTCGGGACTTTTTTGCGAAATAGGCGGAGGCATCAGAAGCATGGATACGGTGGACAGATACATGGAAGCCGGCCTTGACCGGGTGATCCTGGGAACGGCGGCGGTGACCGATCCGGACTTTGCCAGAGAAGCGGTAAAAAAATACGGATCCGGGATCGCTGTGGGCGTTGACATCAAGGACGGATTCGTGGCCATAAAAGGCTGGAAGGAAAAGTCGGAAGAAACGGCCATGGATTTCTGCCGGCGTATGGAGGACATGGGAGTTTCAACCCTGATCGTCACCGACATATCAAAGGACGGAGCCATGAAGGGAACCAATATGGACCTTTATGAAGAACTGACCGGTCGCTTTGACATAGACATAGTTGCCTCGGGTGGAGTTTCAAATATGGATGACGTAAGAAGACTGGCATCCATGGGACTTTATGGGGCGATAATCGGAAAGGCATATTACATAGGTGCCATAGATCTTGCCCGGGCTGTTGAAACGGGCCTGGAAGAAGGGAGTAGATAATGATTACAAAAAGGATCATACCATGTCTTGATGTAAACAACGGCCGGGTGGTCAAAGGAGTCAAGTTCAAGGATCTCAGCGATGTATCATCCCCGGTGGAGCTGGCGGAGCACTACTCCCGGTGCGGTGCGGATGAGCTGGTGTTCTACGACATCACCGCATCGGCTGAAGGCCGCAGCCTTTTTACGGACATCCTGACGGAGACTGCAAGCAAGGTTTTCATACCGCTGACCGTTGGAGGAGGGATAAATTCTCTCGATGATTTTGACCGTGTGCTTAAATGCGGAGCCGATAAGGTGAGCGTGAATTCAGGGGCCATTGCAAACCCCGACCTCATAGATGCCGCCGCGAGAAAGTACGGTGACCAGTGCGTTGTCCTTTCCGTGGATGTGGCAAGATCCGACAATGGATTCAGAGTTTTCGCCAAGGGCGGAAGAGAGGAGACGGACAAGGAAGCCATCTCATGGATCAAAGAATGCGTTGAACGGGGAGCGGGAGAGGTTGTCGTAAACTCCATAGACACAGACGGAGTAAAAAAGGGATTTGACATTGAGCTCCTTAAAGCCGTGTGTGAGGCGGTGAACGTTCCCGTAATTGCATCGGGGGGAGCGGGATCCACCGAGGATTTCCTGGAACTGTTCAGGCAGATACCGGATATTGATGCGGCCCTTGCGGCTTCAGTCTTCCACTTTGGAGAGATCGAAATAGAGGATCTAAAAGAGGACATGGACAAAGCCGGAATAGTTACAAGGAGAATACAGAAAGGAACAGACAGATAATGAGCGAGACTATGGTCAATATAGATGAACTGAAATTCGACGAGAAGGGGCTCATTCCCGCAGTGGTACAGGATGCCACCAGCGGCAGGGTCCTGACTGTGGCATACATGAACAGAGAGAGCCTTGAGATATCCATGGACAAGGGGCTCACATGTTTTTGGAGCAGATCAAGACAGGAACTGTGGACCAAGGGAGAGACCAGCGGGAACTATCAGCACATAGTATCCATAACGGCCGACTGCGACAGGGATGCCCTTGTGGTCAAAGTCAACGCCGACGGCCCCGCATGTCATCTTGGAACGGAATCCTGTTTTGAATATCCCGTGTTTGAGAGCGATACGGAAGGGGCTTTTTCCTATCAGGGCCTGATGGAAATGATAGAGGGCAGGAAGACCGACCCGAAGGAAGGATCATATACCACCTATCTTTTTGAAAAGGGAATGGATAAGATCCTTAAAAAAGTTGGAGAGGAATCTACGGAAGTGATCATAGCCGCAAAGGACAACGATAAGAAGGAGACCGTTTATGAGATCTCAGACCTTGCTTATCACATTATGGTCATGATGGTGGAGATGGGCATATCCCTTGAGGATATAAAAAAGGAACTGGCCTCCCGCCACGTGATCGACCACAAAGTAAAACAGGAGAAGATGACCGAATGATACTGAAGGATTATCATATGCACACCAACAGGTGTGACGGCACCGCAAGCGCCGAAGAAATGGTAAAGGCCGCTGTCCGGCAGGGGCTTGTTGAGATAGGCTTTTCCGAACACAGCCATA
This sequence comes from uncultured Eubacteriales bacterium, assembly GCA_902797195.1. Classification (GTDB taxonomy): domain Bacteria; phylum Bacillota; class Clostridia; order Peptostreptococcales; family Anaerovoracaceae; genus Lentihominibacter. The sequence continues at coordinate 8,346 of CADBRY010000229.1, read as the reverse complement.
CGGATTTCGATGACACATACTGCCTGACGGAAGAGGGCATGAAGGAATACTGCAGTGAGATACTGGCCCTCAGGGAAAAGTATGCCGACCAAATATCCATCAAGCTGGGCCTTGAAATGGATCTTGGTTCCGACGCGGACACGGAAGGATTGGATTATTGGATAGGGTCCGTGCACTACGTGAAAGTAGAGGCGGAACCAGGCGCGGAAAAAGGCATCATATATATCCCCGTTGACGAATCCGGTGAGATCCAGCGTGAGGCTGCGGAAAAGTATTTTGACGGGGACATCATTGAAAAAAAAAAAAAATATTTTGAAGCTGTGGGGACCGTTGCGGAGAAAACCGGATGCAGCATCATAGGCCACTTCGACCTGGTTTCAAAGTTCAACGAAAAAGAAAACCTCTTCGACGAAGAGGACCCAAGATACGTTACGGCATGGAAAAAGGCTGTGGACAGACTCATCCCGGCGGGAGTTCCCTTTGAGATCAACACGGGAGCCATGTCCCGGGGGCTGAGATCCCAGCCCTATCCCTCGGACAGCATGAGGGAGTATATAAGGGAGCAGGGCGGAAGCTTTATACTGTCCAGCGACAGTCATCGCACCGATACCCTGTGCTTTAAATTCGATGATTATGAATCGGAGGTCTCCGGCCAGTAGACGCAGTGGCAGGGGTAGTACTCTCCCATATAGACCCAGACAGTATCACCCATGGGCAACTTCTCGGATTTATCCTCAAAGAGCAGATCCGGGATAAAGAGCTTGAGGGTGGTTCTTTTTTTACCTTTGATCAGTATGCCCTCTTTTACCGGATGGCTGCGGAAATCCTCCAGTTTCCGGCGAAAATTCTGGACTCCGGTCTCCTTGCCGAAGTGGTCGGCAAATTCGTTGACATCTGAATAAACTACATTGTCCTGATTCTTGAACCATCCAAATCGCATCATGTGATCTGCCTCCGTATACAATGGAAAACAGATGCAGGAAGGATCCGAATTATCAGGGCGATTCCTGCATCTGCGGATGAAAAGGCGATATTAATTAAAAAACACACTCGTCTCTGAGTGTGCCGAATATACGCAAAAAGCATTTTACCGGATCGTCTCACCTCAGAAGACGGATGCCGAAGCTGAAACAGGTCTACCGACTTGATCTTTAGCCTACTTGGGCGCCTTCCCGAATCGCATGTTCAGTGGCATACTGCCCGTTCGTGGATGTCACGGTTGCTGAGACACAGTGCCGGATTCTCACCGGCTTCCGAATATGTTTCGCTTCCTGTATTTTCTTGCACACATACTATCATTTCACCCGGCTGAAGTCAAGGAGCAGGGGTAAAGAGATAGTGTCAAGCGCAGAGGTAAAGAAATCGTGTCAGGTTGTTGTGGTATTTCCATTGGCGCCGGCATGTTTACGACGAGGTAGTCCGCACCTTCCTCCTCCGGACCCTCTCCATCGCCGCGTCCAGACCATTGGCGCCGCTTGTTCAAGGGGGTTTGTGTAAAAATCGGCTCCTATCTTCTCAAAAAATCAAAAGAGCCTGGTTTAACAGTGTTTTCACGGAGATTATGTAAACCATTTTGCATATAAAGGCAACGCAAGCCTAGAAATTACACAAAATCTCAAAGTTTTGTGTAATTTGAAAAGTCTCCGATTCGAAAATTTCAAAAGCGGGTATGAAATGGAATAATATGTAAGCAACAATCCGTTGATTTTGCAAAACAGAAGGATTTCGTACTCGATATTTCACAAACCGGCCACAAACCGCCGCCGGACAAAGACATTAAATGTTACACCAAATCTACACGAATAGGTGGTATAATGGCTCTTGTCAGAAATTTAGACAGAGAGGAAATATTTATAATGAAAAGAAGTTTAGTTGTTTTTGCTGCAGCTGTTGTGGCTGCTTCAATGTGTATTGTTCTCGCAGGCTGCGGAGAGAAAATGCCCTACGACGGATTGAATCTTGACGACTATGTGAAGCTGGGCGAGTACAAGGGACTGAAGCTTGACGCGGATTACGACAAGGTGACCCAGGCTGACATAGACGAGAAGATCGACAGCGCTCTCACTCAGGCAGGAAAGGAAACCGACCTTAAGAAGGGCGACACCATCAAGGACGGAGACACGACGAATATCGATTTTGTCGGCAAGAAGGATGGCAAGGAATTTGAAGGCGGCACTGCCCAGGGCCATGAACTGGTTATCGGAAGCAACAGTTTCATACCCGGTTTTGAGGATGGCCTGATCGGCAAAAAAGTCGGTGATAAGGTAAGCCTTCCGTTGACTTTCCCCGAGGATTATCAGAGCGAAGAACTGGCCGGACAGGACGTTGTGTTCGACGTAACGATCAATTCGGCTAAGAGGACGGTAAAGCCTGAGTATAACGACGAGTTCGTAAAGTCCAACACCACATATAAGACTACCGCCGAGTATGAAAAGTCTCTTAAAAAGACCATTAAAGAGGAGAAGACCAACGAGCAGAAAAGCAAGCTATGGTCTGAGGTGGCAGAAGCATCGGAAGTGAAGAAGTATCCTGAGGACCAGGTCAAGAAGATCCAGGGCGGATATAAGAATCAGTTCAATATGATGGCGGAGCAGTCGGGCATGGAGAAGAGCCAGCTGTACGCACAGTACGGTGCATCCGACGGAGCGACGATGAACCAGATCCTCAAGGAGCAGGCGGAAGGCAAGATCAAGCAGGAGATGATAATTCAGGATATCGCCGATAAGGAGAAGATCACATACACCGACAAGGAGATGGATAAGGAGCTGGAGACTGCCAAGGAAAGCCTGGAAAGTCAGGGATACTCCGAAGAGCAGTACGAAGAGCTGACCGGCAGAACCATGACGCAGGACCTGCATTTTGATCTGCTCATGCAAAAGGTGATGGATATGGTAATGGAGAACGCCAAGGCCGCCGGGAAGTAAGCGGCGGATATGCCGGCACGTGAGGAACAGATTCCCACGGCAGGGCGGGCATAATGTATACAATATTTATACAGCGTTTTAATTGTAAAGAAAAGTGCAGTGTGATAGTATCTTATTGTAAGTTTGTACCAGTCACCTGCATTTTTTTCAGGTGAAGATATGAATTTTCTCTGGAGAGTTCCGGTCGGATACGGTCGGGCGCCGAAGGTGCAGTCTGCTGTTCCTGCAAAGGCAACGAATGGCAGCGGTCTCTCAGGCAAAAGGACAGAGCGAATGGTTATCTTTCTATTTGCATAACTCTCCAGAAGTCGTTCATAGGGATATGATCGGCTTTTTCGTTTTCATTATCTTTTTATTATTTTCAAAGGAGTGTATCAAAATGGTAACTCAATTTCTAGACACAGTCGATGGGATTGTATGGGGTGTACCTCTTATAGTCCTTATCATGGGTGCCGGAATCCTTCTGACTGTGAGACTCAAGTTGATGCAGTTCAGAAAACTTGGCAAAGCTCTGAAGTACATGGTCCACAATGAAGAGGGAGGCACGGGAGAAGTAACCAGTTTCGGTGCTCTGGCCACAGCCCTGTCCGCGACCATCGGTACAGGAAACATCGTCGGTGTTGCTACAGCTGTAGTCGCCGGCGGACCGGGAGCTCTTTTCTGGATGATAATCGCCGCCTGCTTCGGTATGGCGACAAAGTATGCGGAAGGACTTCTGGCCATCAAGTACAGAGTTAAAAAAGAAGACGGAACCTTCCTTGGCGGACCTTTTTACTATATTGAAAAAGGCATGAAGGAAAAAACCGGCCACAACTGGAAGTGGCTGGGCAAGCTGTTTGCTTTCTTCGGAGCACTGGCGGGAGCCATGGGTATCGGTACCATTACTCAGGTAAACGGTATCGCCAATGCCGCAAAATCCTTCTTCGATCCCAATGATGCTCACATGGTCAACCTCTTTGGAGGACAGTATTCAATGGCAGTAGTTGTTACGGCTGTTGTAGTTGCATTCCTCTCCGCTCTGGTTATCATCGGCGGTATCAAGAGGATCGCATCCGTTACGACTGTTGTGGTTCCCTTTATGGCTATAGCCTACGTGCTGGTATGTCTGTGCATCATTTTCTATCACATAGCAGACATACCTCATGCCATCGGACAGATCGTCACCGCGGCATTCAATCCTTCCGCGGTAACAGGCGGCGTGGTAGGAACCATGTTCATAGCCCTGCAAAAGGGTGTTGCCCGTGGTATCTTCTCAAACGAAGCGGGACTTGGATCAGCACCTATCGCGGCAGCTGCAGCCCAGACAAACGAATGCGTTCGTCAGGGTCTGGTAACCATGACAGGTACATTCATCGACACTATCTGCATCTGCACCATGACAGGCCTTACTCTCATGGTATCCGGTGCATATGATAAAGCCAACGAAATGAACATTGCAGGCGGCATCCTTGACGGAGCAGACGCAACAGTCGACGGCGCAGCCCTTACCCAGATGGCATTTGGCATGGGTCTGCCCTGGTCCAGCGCAGCAGGCGCATTTGTGGTAATGACCGCACTTGCATTCTTCGCCTTCACCACCATCCTCGGATGGGACTACTACGGTGAACGCTGTTTCGACTATCTCACCAACGGCAGCAAGACAGCCATCCAGATCTATCGTTGGGTATACATCCTCGCAGTACTGATCGGACCCTTCCTGACACTGAGCCAGGTATGGACCATCGCCGACATCTTCAACGCACTTATGGCGGCACCTAACCTGATCGCCCTTGTTGTGCTCAGCGGCGTGATCGTATACGAGACCAATGACTTCTTCAGGAGACTGGATTCCGGAGAATATCAGGAGAACCTTAACTTCCACGTGAGGAACTGATAAGGCTCGGCCGGCGAGCCAGCCGAGCGGCAAGTCATCTGCCGGGCGGGACATAGCTCCGCCGGCATAGCCGACCGCCAGGCGGAACATAGCTCCGCCGGCAAAGCCAACCGCCAGGCGGTTTGCCAATCTTGAAAAGAACGAGATCGGCCCGGAGGACTCCCAGCCCACACGCTGGGACCCTCCGGGCTTTGTGTTGCCCGGCATAGCAGTTAGTTAGTTCAGTCGAATTGTCCCTAAAATGGTATTTTTCGAAGATTTTACACAAGGAATTGGAAATATATGTAAATTATAAGCCGAAAAACGTCCCTGGAGCAGGAAAAGTCCACATTTCAGGCTCAAAATTGTGTAAAAATCATGATATAGGGAAAAATCGCACAATTTCATTGTGTAATTTTTTTGATTTTCCTTGATTTAGGGACAATTGGCTGCGAGCAGGGAAGGCCGGCACGGCGAGCATGAAGCTGACAGAGCCGCCGCGCTGCAAACAAGGAAGATGTACACTTGGCAAAAAACACAATATGTAGTACAATCGTATTCGTTGATAACTAAAATTGTGGATGCGGCCAATGCCGCGATATTTGGAGGAATCCCATGAAGTGCCCCTATTGTGAGAACGAAGACAGTAAAGTAATCGATTCGAGACACACAGAAGATGGCCGAGCCATCAGGAGAAGGCGCGAGTGCGAGTCGTGCGGAAGAAGATTCACCACATATGAGAAGGTGGAGGAGATGATCCTCATGGTGGTTAAAAAAGATGGAAGCCGCCAGGCCTTTGACCGCAACAAGCTGCTGAATGGTATAGTCCGCGCCTGTGAGAAGCGTCCCGTTTCTGTCTCCGATATGGAGGGCATAGTAAATGATATAGAGCGCGGTCTTAACAATATGATGGAGAAAGAAGTGGAGAGCACCTTCATAGGCGAGCTGGTAATGGAACAGCTCAGGGAACTGGATGAAGTCGCCTATGTGCGTTTTGCTTCAGTATACAGGCAGTTCACCGATGTGAACACCTTCGTACAGGAGGTTGAAAGACTGCTGACAACCAAGAAGAGGATCTGACAGGAGCGTCCAATGAACCAGGGAATCTATCGCATTGCAGTGGACGGACCAAGCGGAGCCGGTAAAAGCACCATTGCAAAGGCAATAGCAAAAGAATTGAATATCGAGTATATAGATACGGGAGCCATGTACAGGGCTATCGGATACAAGGTGGCGAAGCACGTGGGTTCCGACGGAGAAGAATTGGAGAGATTCCTCGGAAGCGACGATCTGGTCGAATTTCTAAAAGACACTGACATTGACTTTGTAAAAGGCCATATCTTCCTGGACGGTGAAGATGTAGAAAGCAGCATAAGAACACCTGAGATGTCAATGATGGCATCGAAGTGCTCTGCAATACCCGCAGTAAGAGAGAAACTTGTGGACATACAGAGGAACATGGGCACCCGCAAGAGCGTCATTATGGACGGCCGGGACATCGGGACCAATGTTCTCAAGGATGCGGAGTACAAGATCTACCTTACCGCATCACCTGAGGAGAGGGCAAACAGAAGATTCAAAGAGCTTCAGGAAAAGGGTGATCCCCAGCCCTACGAAGAGGTCCTCAGGGACATAAAGCAGAGAGATCACAACGATATGACCCGAAAGCTCAATCCCCTGAGAAAGGCCGATGATGCGGTGGAAGTAGACTCCACGGGCATGGGAAAAGAGGAAGTCATCCAGACTATACTAAAAATGATCAACAGATGATCTTAACCGCAAGAAAGCGCCGAAAAGGCGTTTTTTCTTGTCCCATATTTTTTCTGTTCTTGTCCCATTTTTTTCTGGGGAACAGATCCTGCGCCGGTTTCTGGACAATGAAATAATACGCATAACTACTTGAAAATAATTCCATATAATGGCAAAATAAGGAAATGGGAGAGAGGGGGAGAAATTAGGTCATCCACGAAAGGAGACAGGGATTATGAGATTAAACGAATTGCCATTATGGGAAAAGCCCAGAGAGAAACTGATCAGGGAGGGAAGCGACAGGCTGTCTACCGTGGAGATACTTGCCATCCTGCTGAGGACCGGAACCAGGGACAAGACGGTCATGGACCTTGCCGCGGAGATACTTTCCATGGATGCGTCAGGGGTGCGTTACCTCGCCGACTGCACTCCCGAGGAGCTGAGAAAGATCAGAGGCATGGGAGATGCGAAGATCTGCGAGCTTATGGCCGCGGTGGAGCTTGGAAGGAGGGTGGCCGCATCCATTCCCACGGAGCGCAGCAGGATCGCAGGTTCAAAAGACGTGGCTGATATCTTCATGGAGAAAATGAGATATTACAGGAAGGAACACTTTGTGTGTCTGCTCATCAATGCCAAAGGGGACATCATCGAAGAGACGGAAGTTTCCATAGGAGATCTGTCATCATCTGCCGCAGGCGCCCGGGAAGTGTTCAACAACGCCGTCAGGAGAAGCGCCGGATCGGTGATACTTCTTCACAATCATCCTTCGGGGGATCCAACTCCCAGCGACCAGGACATAAAAACCACGAGAAGACTTTCTGAAGCCGGAGAACTTTTAGGGATACCCGTGTTGGATCACATCGTGATCGGCGACGGAATCTACGTGAGCATGAAGGCCGAGGGAATGATGTGAGTTCAAGCAAAAAACTCTTGACGCAAAAATATAATGTGGCAAAATAAGAAATGGACGTTAGAGCCACGGGAGTTTTTGTAATGGAAAAAGTTATTCTGGTCACATCTGGAAAAGGGGGAACAGGGAAGACCATGTTCTCCGTAAATCTGGGCGGCACTCTTGCCAATTGCGGCAGGAGGGTTCTGCTTATAGATATGGATCTTGGCATGCGCAACATGGATCTCTATCTTGGGATGGAGAACAAGGTCGTGTTCAATATCATGGATGTTATGACCGGGATCTGCGGACTCAATAAAGCCCTGATCAAGGTGGATGGCTTTGACAGCCTCTACTTTATGGCAGCATCTCCAAGGAAAGGCGACGCAAGACTTACTCCCCAGAATATGATTGCTCTCTGCGGGACACTCAGCAAATATTTCGATCACATAATAATCGATACGGGCGCAGGGATAGATGAGCTGGTGGATGCATCTGCCGCAGCGGCTGAAACTGCGGTGATAGTCACCGAACCCGAAATAGCGGCGCTGAGAGATGCGGATACTGTAGCAGCCCACCTGAGGGATCTTGGGATCTACGATGTATGCATGGTGGTAAACAATGTAGATATGGATCTGGTAAAAGCGGGTATACTGATGGACGTGGAATCCATTATGAACTGCACCAGCACACCGGTCATCGGATTGATACAGAGCGATCGGGACATACGCATATCTACCTGCACCGGGAAGCCTTTGGAGCGGGGTAAGCGAGAGGATATCAAAAGCAATATCAGAACTATTGCCGGCAGGCTGATCCCTGAAGGCTGATTTCTGAAAACTGATCCCTGAAGGCTGACTTCTGAAAACTGATCCCTGAAGGCTAAGGAGGCTGCGCCTCCTTATTTTAGTATGATGGCTCTCATGGGGTTT
>CADBRY010000228.1 GCA_902797195.1 uncultured Eubacteriales bacterium | reverse complement strand
TCCGAAGTGTACATTTCTCCCATGTTGTGGTTTCATATTTTATATTGTAAGGCTTGCAATCCAAAGCGTACCGGCTGATTAAGAGGGTTTTGTTGCCCTGTACATCCAATACCAGCCATTCAATCGGCATCGCGTCTGTTCCGGCTTTTGTCTGGGGATACGTTCCAAATGTCACATAACTGCCCACAGTTTTCCAAGGTTTCAACTTGGCTTCTCTGGCCTCTGCTGCTGCTAACAGATTCTCATCATTTGCCAGCAGGCTGTCAACATCTTTATAACCACGTATATCTGAAAAAACAGAATATGCTTTTATAAATACACCGGCTTTATAATATGTTTCAGCAATTCTGTACTCAATATCCTTCTCTTCTGGGGAGATTTTCTCCATTGATTGCTTGGCACTCTCATAGGCATTCTGAGAATCAGTAACACTCTTTTCCAGTTCTGACAGCTCGCTTTGTGTTTCTGTAATGACTCTTTCCAATTCATTGCGCCTTTTCCCGCTGAATAAGCCATGCAGGTTACTTAATTCAGCCTGTTTTGCAGTTATAAATGCGACTGCTTTTTCCTTTTCGTTTTGCAACTTATACAGTCTGTCTGACAATGGAGCCAGTTTTTTCTGTCTGAGCAACTGATATTCCGACTTCTTCTGTTGTAATTCTCCCTTTAACGAATGAACGACGTTCTCAGCCTCCTCGCATCTCCGTTCTTTCTCTTCCAATTCCCTGATTTGCTGATCACACAGTGAAATCATCTCCGCGGCATCCTGGAAGTCCTGTATTTCCGACAGTTGTTTCTTTACCGCCTGATAATCTTCCACTGTCCGTGCATCATTAAATTCGCTCTTGGCTTTACTCAGTATGCCCTCTCTTCTCTTGTATTCATTTCTATCCAGAATTGTTTGATTCCACCCGATGATCTGTTTTTTCAGCCGCTCATCTGCAAAGCGCAGCACTTTCTGGTAGTGTTCACTTTCATCCAGTGGATCATTTAGTCCCGGAATCTGTTCCTCTTTGCGCACTTTCCTTTCTGCCATCAGCTTTACCAGGTAAGCACCTGCATTCAAAGGTTCAATATCCAGTGCCCGGTCCGCATATTGATCTGCCTCTTCCCACTTTTCATCTTCAAGAAACAGATGAGCCCGCTGCAGAAGACTATCTACTGTCGGATTACTGCCCACTGGATTCTGAATCGGCACAACTGCGGCATAAGTCCCAGACACATTGCCTTCCTTCCCGCAGAGCTTCATCACACCCCGCACAAGATCCTGAAGCCAGCCAAGCTTATTCATATCCTGTGCCTGAAGCTGCTTGAACTCCTTCGGCATATCATATGCATCCAGATCTTTATAGCATGGGATCAATGTCTTTGTACGATCCGACTTCATCATGGAAAGGAAGCGCATCCATTCATTCTTGACCCACACGGCATCGTAATACTCATAGCGCGTACCTATGGCGATCATGACTTTTGCAGAGGATAACGCGGCATAGATGTACGGTTCATACTGCTGACCCAGCTTGTCTTCCAGGCTTATGCGCGAAAAGAACACCTTCAGCCCTTTGCCGGTCAGTTCATCATAGATTTCCTGTCCCAGAACACTGTCTTCAGTCCGGCCGCCCTCTTCTGCCGTCTCCTTATAGCAGATAAACACATCATAGGGCTTCTCAGTGCTCACAATGTTCAGAATATCTTTCTGTATACGGTCAATGGCCTTCGCTTCATCCCGGTATACTCTGCGCGCGACCGCATCCGCATTGTCACACGCCTGCTCAAAATTGGAATCCTCCATGATAGACACCGGAAGCGTCCTGTGACACGTCGGCTTCTTCTCACCTGTGGCCGGATCATCCACATACTCGATTCCGTAAGCGCATAGACACAAACCCCAGTACGCTTCTGCTTCCTCCGGGAACTCCGTCACAATGCTTTCATACACCGCAGCCGCCTTGTCGAATTCTGCAGACATGCGCAGCCGGTTTGCCCGGTTGAACAGATTGGTCTTTTTTTCGTTATCCAAAGAAGGAACCGTCTGCCTGGTTCCGCAGAATTCGCATTCACAGGTCGTCGACTGATCCACAGGCTGAAGATCCCCACCGCACATTTTGCACTTGATAATCATGAGCACTCCTTCTCCTTTATTGAAAAAAGAATCTGTATCTGCTTGTTCACTCTATTTGTTGAGTTATCTCCACTCGCAAGACTGAACCGAAAGGTTCCCCCCAACTTGCCTCTTCAGGCATTCCTGTACAAACAGTGTCACACCTGTACCAAATCCATCGGTATTATTTGACTTTACACATTCTCACCTGACACAGTATTGTTTTGCCATCTTTGACATCATATATGGAAAACCTGAACATTGACTGCTGATAATTCCTTTTGAGGCGCTAACAGTCCAGCCTTCCTATGTTGTCTGCCCGTTGCATAACCTCAACTGGTTTGATTGACAACTCAGATAATCTCCCCACAATGTCATGCTCATATCTGGTCAATCAATCTCCTCAACTATATTGGTCTGGTTCACAGTCAGTTTCATCATTTTTCCGGTCAAACTGACAATCTTCCAGACAAAGCACACATCCTTATTCTGATATACAGAAATCCATAGATTTTCCGCTTCTGTACAGTACTATGTTTGGTACCTGTCTCACACTCTCACCAGGCAGTACATCGACACGGCTTGTTTATAATTTTGAAAGGAAAGCCTCAACGTAACTCTCCATAGTTTTACCAAAGGGAATGTTTTTCAGCAGAATTTCAATTCCGACTTTTCCTGCCGCAGCAATGATTTCCCCTCTTAAGGATCTGATACTCTCTCCATTCCTGATTCGTTCAAAAATGCCAGCTTCTTTTAAAGCCTTTGACTCAGAGCTTTCAAGCAGTTGCTTTTTCAATGCCTTCTCATCTATGGCATTATTACCCAGTTGTTCAGAAATAACAGTGCACAGCGTTATAAAATGGTCTGCCCGCATCTGCAACAGTTTCGGATTCAACTG
>CADBRY010000227.1 GCA_902797195.1 uncultured Eubacteriales bacterium | reverse complement strand
CTTCCCGCGAAGAAAATAATACATATCGTCGGGCCCATCGTTCAGGGAAATCTAACTTCCAAATTGGAAGAGGATCTTGCGGACTGCTACAGGAACACGCTGGATATGTGTGAAGACAAGGGGCTGAAGAGCGTGGCCTTTTGCTGTATCTCAACAGGCGTATTTCACTTTCCAAACAGGAGAGCCGGCGAGATTGCCGTGAAGACTGTCGCGGAATGGACGGCAGATCATCCGGGTGCAATGGAAAGAGTTATATTCAATGTTTTCAAAGACGAGGACAGAGTTATCTATGAAGAACTACTACAGGCTTAAGCAGATCGAGGAACGAAGCATCTGTATCGATGGAGATATAGGTGATATATTGGAAAAAATCAGTTAATATCTATATATGAACAAGGATCAGATCGTTTTATTCATAGAGGAATACATCAGGGAGTATCAGGCCAGGGATGACATCGCCACATGTTACGGCATGCCATTGGTTGGCTTTGCAGACGCCAATCATCCCTACATCCGGAACCTGCCGGACCTGATAAGCCCGACCCACGTGCTGCCTCAAAACATTCTGGAGGATGCCCGGATCATAATAGCCTACTTCGTACCCTTCACAAAGGACATTGCCAAAACCAATATTGAGGGCATCCAGGCGTCCCCTGAGTGGGCAAGGGCCTACGAGGAAACAAATGCTCTTTTTTCGGAGCTGAATTCGGCTCTGATCGATCTGATACATGCAAAGGCAATGGATGCGGGGGTAACACCCAGAGCTGTGACCTTCGATCAGAAGACGCTTTTAAGCGACTGGTCTCAAAGGCACATAGCCTACGCGGCGGGGCTTGGGACCTTCGGCATGAACAACATGCTATTAACGAAAGAAGGATGCTGCGGCAGGTTCAGCACCGTCGTGACTAATCTGGAACTTGAGCCCGACGAACCTGTGAAAGAGGAGTATTGCCTTTACAAGAAAAAGGGGACCTGCGGAGTGTGCATAAAAAACTGTCCCGCAGGAGCGCTGACATCGGAGGGGTATGACCGGTTTAAGTGTTATGAACTGTGCAAAGAAAATGCGAAGATCTACACGGAATTTGGCAGTTCATATACGAGAGAAGATGGGACCGGAACAAACAGCGTGGGAAGCGAAGTGTGCGGTAAGTGCATAACCGCTTCACCCTGTGCCTTCTGGAAAATCAAATGATATGATACTGAAAACAGTATATCGAAGGAAGAATAAAACATAACGGAGTATTTGACAGTATGAGGAGGTAGGGGAATGAACATGTATTTTAAGAAAGCGGAGCTGGAGGATTTTGATGCGGCCTTTGATTACATCGTGAATCTTTGGACATACAACGACTATGAGAAGGAACCCACCCGGGAAGTTTATGAAAAAGTGATCGCTGACGACAACTGTTTCGCTTTCTTTCTCATGGACGATGAAGGTGGTTACCACGGGTTCTGTCACGGGATATGCTTCAATACTTTCTGGATGACGGGAATGACCTGCTACGTATCCGGTATCATTACAAATAAGGATGAACGGGGAAAGGGCAATGGGATAAAGCTGATGGATCACGCCGCCAAACTTGCGAAGGAGCGGGGATGCAAGGCGCTGATCCTTGATTCTGCAATGTCCCGGACGGAGGCCCACCGCTTCTATGAGAAATACGGTTTCGACAAGGGCTGCTACGGCTTCGTCCTTATATTTGACGAGTGATGTGCAGGGTGAGATAAAAATATGCTAAGTAATATTTCGGGAGGAGATTTTATGATAGAAAAACCGCTGGAACAGGGCAGGGTAAAACTCAAAAACAGGATAGTTATGCCGCCTATCGCCACGTACAAAAGCAACGAAGAGGGACAGGTCACCGACGGGATAATAGAGCACTACAGGGAGCGTGCCGCAGGAGATCAGGTGGGGCTTATAGTTACGGAACACAGCTATATAAACATACAGGGCAGAGCCAACGCAAAACAGCTCTCCATCGCAAGGGACAGTGATGTCGAAGGCCTAAAAAGACTGACAGATGCCATACACGCTGAAGGCCCAAAGGTCATTGCCCAGCTGAACCATGCAGGGAGTGCGGCGCCTTCTGAAGTTACGGAAATGGCTCCCGTGTCCGCAAGTCCGGTGGTTCTTCCAACCCCTCAGGTCATGGGTGACGGAGGGATACCCAAAGAGCTTACGGAAGAAGAAATAAAACAGGTGGTGTGCGATTTCAGGGATGCGGCAAAAAGAGCCGAAGAAGCGGGATACGATGGGGTTGAGATACACTCCGCTCACGCATATCTTCTTAACCAGTTTTACTCGCCTCTGACCAACCACAGAAGTGACGGGTATGGTGGGGAGCTTATTGGCAGGATGAGGATCCACCGGGAAGTTATACAGGCGGTCAGAGAGTGTATAGGAGATGAGATGATAATCTCCCTGCGTCTTGGAGGATGCGATTATATGGACGGAGGAAGCACCATCGAAGACAGCGTGAATGCCTCAAAACTTCTGGAAGAATGGGGCGTGGATATGATAAGCGTCAGCGGCGGAATGTGCAGATACACAAGGGAGGGCCATGAAGAGCCGGGCTACTTCAGCGACATGTCCCGGGAGATCAAAAAAGCCCTGTCCATTCCGGTGTTGCTCACAGGTGGAGTGAATGATATAAAAGATGGGGAGGAGCTTCTTAAGAAGGGCGCCGCTGATCTTATCGGTGTAGGCAGAGCCCTTATGAAGGATCCCCAGTGGGCGGTGAAGGCCATGAGGGAATTCGCCGGTGTTTAATAAATACTACAGAGAGGTAGCCGACAATGAAAGTCATTAAAAAAGCAAAGGAACGTACTGCGGAGGACCGCAGGCAGCTTAGAGATACAGTTTCGGATATCATCGACAATGTATGCGAAAATGGAGACGAGGCACTTCGGGATTACAGCGCGAAATTCGACGGCTATGTACGTGAGTCTTTTCGTGTAAGCCGGGAAGAGATCGAAGCAGCATACTCAAAGATGACCGATGAGGAGATCGCAGATCTTAAGGAGGCGAAAGGCAACATAGAGACTTTTGCAAGAGCTCAGATGGGATCCATGTCAGAGGTACGCGACTTCAGTCCCAAACCCGGGATATTCCTTGGACACAGGATCATTCCCGTAAGCTCATGCTGCTGCTATGTCCCGGGAGGAAGATATCCTCTTTTCTCCACGGCACTGATGCTTATAACACCTGCGAAAGTGGCGGGAGTAAAGAGGGTCGTCGCAACGGCTCCCGTAGTCCACGGAAGCGGAGATATCAATCACAAGACCCTTGTGGCAATGGACCTTGCCGGGGCAGATGAGATCTATGCCGTGGGCGGAGCTCAGGCCATCGCAGCTTTTTCATACGGAACGGAGCAGATAAAACCCGTTGATGTGATAGTTGGACCCGGGAACCAGTTCGTAGCCGAGGCCAAGCGTCAGTGTTATGGACAGGTGGGCATCGACTTTATAGCAGGACCCAGTGAAGTTCTTGCCATCGCAGATGAGAATGCGGATCCAAAGGTCCTTGCGGCGGATCTGCTTGCTCAGTGTGAACACGATCCCAACGCCAAGGCCTTCCTCCTTGAAACAGATGAGCAGACAGCTCTTGAAACTATCAAAGCTGTAGAAGAGGAACTTAAAATTCTGGACACAGCCGATGTGGCCAGGCAGTCCTGGGAGGATTACGGAGAAGTCGTTCTTATCAATGATCTTGACGAGGCGGTGGAGGTCTGCAACGAATATGCTCCCGAGCATCTTGAAGTAAATATCAAAGATCCGGACAGGGTGATCCATAAGCTTACAAACTACGGATCCCTGTTTATAGGGGGAAATACCGCCGAGGCTTTTGGAGATTATGCATCGGGAACCAATCACACTCTGCCAACGGTCAGAGCCGCAAGATATACCGGGGGCGTCTGGGTAGGCACATTCCTCAAGGTCTGTACGGATCAGAAAATGACAAAGGAAGCATCCTCCGCCATCGCGCCTCTGGTCAGCAGAATGGCAAGGGGAGAAGGTCTTACGGCCCACGCTCTCGCAGCGGAAAAGAGGCTTTAAAATATGATATAATAGCACAAGGAATTTCAGGCATTTATGGAAGTATGGAAGGAAGGTAGATGAAATGGATAAGGGTTCGATCAAATATGCAGTCGTAATCCAGTGTGAACACACAATGAAAAGATGCTCGGGATTTGCCTGTTCGGAAGCGTTTTTTGGAAAGACCGCGGGCTTTTCCGGATACAATGATGGAATAAAATATCTGACCATGAGCTGCGGCGGATGTAACGGCGCAGGCGTCGCTGCCCGTCTTGAACATTTTGAGACGAAGCTGCGCAAACTGACGGACATCGAAAAATCTGAAGTGGCCGTACACCTT
>CADBRY010000226.1 GCA_902797195.1 uncultured Eubacteriales bacterium | reverse complement strand
ATGGTCTGGATCACCACCACCGGTGATGAATATCCAAACATGTGGGCCGGTATATCCACCGAAGCGCCATACTTTTCAAAGTCCATTATTACTATTGCCGCAGTGCCCGCGACCATGAGCACAAGTCCCATGCCGGCTCCTATCTTAAACCTTCCTCTGTGGATCAGATAGCCAAGCAGCATGTACAGCGGGTATATGAGCGACTCCCCGATGTAGAATGCCACCGGTACTCCAAAGGCCTCGATGGTGGGCACTATGGACACGAAGATGAAGTAGATCCAGGCAAGGTACAACAGCTCCCTGTCTGTGCAGAAGCGTGTTATTTTGCGGTAAAAAGGCAGGAGCACATAGAGACCTATGAGAAGGTACAGGTACCAAAGATGCCCCCAGGCCTTGCCGATGAACAGCTCTTTGAAGGCAACCATCACTCCTGCAAATGTGAAGGCTTCCCCGTCCATTATCATGTCAAAGATCCTGAACAGGATGCAGCAGGCCACAAGGGCGATCAATATCCTGAGCACATATTTTTTATAGAGCTTGCTCAGTGTAAGTTCCTTCGTTGTGTCAAGCTGAAGGGACCCCGTCACCATGAGGAAGGTGGGTACGGCCCACATCATATTGTTTTCCACGATGCGGGATATGAGATGCTGCCCCGGCGTGATAGCTGCGGCGAAGTATTCGTCGGCAGCGAAAACCGTGTGAAGGATGACTATCCCCAGACAGGCGATGACGCGCATCAGGGACAGATCCGTCATTTTATCAGTTGAGGAGATCTTCTGAGTCTTCAATGCAGCCTCCCGAATCGTCAGCAGCCTGTTCTTCGTCTGTCATTGGATCCGCCGCTCTGACGGTTTCCTCCGTTGCCTGCTGTGTAGTCTGATCGGCATCTCCCGAGTCACTGCCTCCGCAGGCTGTAAAGCCAACCAGTGACATCATCATCATGCCCGCGATCATAACAAAGATCAAAATCTTTTTCATTGTCTCTTCCTTTCTGCTTAAAACTGCTGTATCACCATTCCAGATAGACTCTGCTATCCAGGTTGTAATCGTAAGTTCCTCCGTCCCCGTAGTGGACATCGAATCCTGCCATATCCTGTCCGTCGTTTTTGCGGGGATCATAGACGTGGGGATCTTCCCCGTCGCCTTCAGTTATTTCCACCCATGCGTGAGGACGGATGCCGTTCCATGTGAGAGTTCCCCAAATGAGCTTGGCGTCTTTGCCCAGGAGTTTTGCCATGGTGCAGAAGGTCCCCGACCACACCATGCAGTTGCCTTTCCCCGTCTTGAATCCCATGAGGGCCGCCTCGTGGGTCTTGGTGTTTTCATCAAGCTCATCTTCTTTTTCGAATCTCAGGCCTCCCGAATATCTGTAGGCCGCCTCCAGATTCCATCCCTTTCTGTTGAGGACATCCATTGCATAGGCAAGAGCCAGTCCTTCATCCCCGTCGATATATCCCGTCTCCGGAATATTTATCTTGCCGGCAGTCTCATAGTTTCTGGCCAGCTTTCCCGCCTGATAGCCCTTCTTTGCATCATCCTTTGTGTAGAAATACCAGACCTTTCCCTCAAGATACTTCCAGCCGGTTGCAAGCTTTCCTTCCCCCTCGCAGTAGTATATGTGCTCACCCTTCTTATCGTTTATCCAGCCTGCATTCGCGGGTTTGTCATATTTCTGGTAGTACATGGGCCGGCCTTCTGATTCGTTATACACA
Source organism: uncultured Eubacteriales bacterium (assembly GCA_902797195.1). Classification (GTDB taxonomy): domain Bacteria; phylum Bacillota; class Clostridia; order Peptostreptococcales; family Anaerovoracaceae; genus Lentihominibacter. Next base: position 1,334 of record CADBRY010000226.1, on the reverse strand, counting down.
TACTTGTCGTCTTCTGTTACGACAAACTCATCGTATTGAACACCGGATTTGGATCCATTGCCCTCTGCCGACTTGTTGGATGAGGCCGTGGTGCTCTCACTGCTCCCCGCATCCCCAAGATTGTCCGAGCTGTAGTTCAGCAGAGCGTATGCACCTGCCGCCACTACGATCACAAGAACGATAAGTGCCAGTATTCTCCCTGACTTTTTCTTTTTTTCTCTTTTTTTTCTTTCTACCCGTGCCATGATTTTTTTTGCAAATATCCTGTTGCTATTGCAGATACCTTGGATCTATAACATTAACTACGTAATCGCTGTCATCGTCGGCCTCGATACCCGGGTTATAAAGTGCATCGTCAAGGTACACCTCATCTCCGGGAGCGATGTCCATTCTCAGTTTTCCCGCGCCCCAGGCGTTGACCAGATTGCCGGAATCTTTTACCCTTACAATGATTGTTGCGCCTTTATGAAGAACGTTATCTTCATTGTCGTTGACAACGGACACATCGTAGGTGTCTCTCTCCGGATGCTGATCTTCCAGGTCCCCGGAGCCCAGTCTGTATTTGTGTGGATTGCCGATGGCGTCGATCTTTTTCGGTATGATCGTTCCGCTGTTGTTGCCGGGTGTGTCATTTGGGATAAACAGTTTGCTGTACATATATCCTGTCTTCCCCGGCGGGATCAATCCAAAGGCGGTAAATCCTTCGCCGCCCTTAACATTCCTTATGGGCTCAAACTGTCTCCATTCGAAGGAGATGCTGCGAACAGTGCTGCTGCCCTTGTTGGATACCTTGATGAGACAGTCCACCCCATCATTCTCGAAGGTCATAGACCTCTTGGCTTCCTGATGAGTTATCTGGCTGAAGTTCACGTCGTGATCCAGAACAGATATGTCGGAAACAGGCATGTTCACATTTTCACTTGCCTCACTGCCTGCGGTCTGTTCGCTTGTCGTTCCCTCATTTGCGGAGGCTTCTTCGCCGCCTTCATCCCCATCTCCAAAACCTATGAATGCGGCAGAGCCGATGGCCAGGCCCAGCACTATGGCTGCGCATACAGCAAGTATCATCTTCTTTCTGCGGTTTGGGTTCGTATCCCGGACCGGCCCCGGGTAGTCGTTTTTTCCGCCGGTTCCGCTGTTTCTGTCAGGGTCAAAGAATCCTCCGCTGGGTATTGTCACATCGCCGCCGGTTGGTATTGTCACGTCGCCGTTACCATGCAGGAAGGGCGGTTCATCTATCATTTCGGTGCGATGCTCATCATGTTTTTCTGGTATGGGTTTCCCTTGGACAGACGGCTTCTGGCCTCTTTGCTTCAGGGCGTCCGGTCCGTGAT
>CADBRY010000225.1 GCA_902797195.1 uncultured Eubacteriales bacterium | reverse complement strand
GGACGGTAATTATGTCAGAGAACAGATCAAGAAGGCCAAAGAACTTACAAGTAAGCCCTTTGGCCTTAATATCATGCTCCTGTCACCCTTTGCCGATGAGATCGCTCAGATAGCCGTTGAGGAAGGAGTCCGCGTGATCACCACCGGAGCAGGAAACCCAACAAAGTATATGGAACAGTGGCTTGAAGCGGGAATCAGCGTTATACCCGTGGTTCCCTCAATAACCTTTGCCAAGCTGGCGGCAAGGTCGGGAGCAGCGGCCGTGATCGCCGAGGGTGGCGAAAGCGGAGGCCACATAGGAGAACTTAACACCATGGCCCTGGTGCCACAGGTATGTGATGCGGTAGACCTTCCGGTCATCGCAGCAGGCGGGATCGCAGATGGCCGCGGAATGGCGGCTGCTTTTGCATTGGGTGCTGAAGCGGTACAGCTTGGAACCAGATTCCTGTCAGCATACGAGTGTAATATACATGAGAACTATAAAAAGAAGATCCTTAAGGCCAACGATACTTCCACAATGGTAACGGGAAGACGTCTGGGACATCCTGTGAGAAGCATAAGGAACCAGTTCACCAGAGAGTATGCCAAGGTGGAATATACGGACATATCCGATGATGAACTTGAAGCACTGGCATCAGGGAAGCTGAGAGACGCCGTCGTCGATGGAGATGACAAGGGCGGATGCTTCCTGGCAGGACAGAGCGCAGGACTGGTCACAAAAGAAGAAAGCTGTCAGGAGATCATCACCGATCTCATGGAGGACTGCGAAAAGAATCTACGGAGGCTTGAAGAATGGGTAAAATAGCATTTGTGTTTGCCGGTCAGGGAGCCCAGACCCCGGGAATGGGGAAGGATGTTTGTGGAGCGATCCCTGCCGCAGCACAGGTTTTTGCCGAGGCCGATTCGGTAAGAGAGGGGACTTCAAAGCAGTGCTTTGAAGCGGATGCCGCAGAGCTGATGGAAACAAAAAACACTCAGCCCTGTATATACACAGTGGATCTTGCCATGGCAGCGGCTCTTGATGATGCGGGGATAAAGGCGGACATGACCGCCGGTTACTCCCTGGGTGAGCTGGCGGCACTGACATATGCAGGCTCTATGACATTGGAAGAGGGTATGCGTGTAGTCAGCGAGAGAGGCCGTCTGATGCAGATCGCATCCGAGGCTCATGAAACGGGTATGGCGGCCGTGCTCAAACTGACCGACGGGCAGGTAGAGGAAATATGCGGAAGATACCCGGATCTGTATCCGGTAAATTTCAACTGTGACGGTCAAGTGTCCGTTGCAGGAGATAAGGACCAGCTTGTAAGCATGCAGGCCGATGTGAAAGAGGCCGGTGGCATAGCCAAGATCCTTGATGTAAGCGGCGCATTCCATTCACCATACATGAATGGTGTGGTGGAAGAATTTGAGACGGTGCTTAAAGACGCAAATATAAATGAAGCAGGTATTCCCGTTTATTCAAACAGAACGGCAAGTCCCTATGAGGGAGACTACCGCAGACTTCTTAAAGAGCAGATCATAAATCCTGTTTATTGGAAGAAGCTTATCAACAACATGATGGATGAAGGTGTGGATACCTTTATCGAACTGGGACCGGGCAAGGCCCTCACATCCATGATCACGCGTATATCAAAGGATGTAAGGATGTATCGGGTAAGCGACATGGATACCCTTGCCAAAACCCTGGAAGGAGTGAAGAACAATGCTTAACGGTAAGACAGCAGTGGTGACCGGAGGAGGCTCCGGCATAGGCAGAGCAACAGCGATAAAACTGGCATCCGATGGAGCAAACATAGTCATAATCCATATGGATCCCGAGGAGAAGGTCGCAGAAGTGTTATCTGAGATCGAGGCTCTCGGTGTAAAGGCAAAGGCCATCAGGATGGACGTCTCTGATTTCAACGCCGTAAAGGAAACTGTTGACGACATAGTCAAGGAGTTTGGAACCATCGATATACTCATCAACTGTGCTGGGATAACCCGTGACGGACTCATCGCCATGATGAAGGAAGAGGGATTCGATGCGGTCATCGGAGTAAACCTGAAGGGAACCTTCAATATGATACGTCACGCAACGCCATATTTCATGAAGCAGAAGAGCGGATGCATCGTCAATGTATCGTCGGTATCCGGTATTATCGGCAACCCCGGACAGGCAAACTACAGCACATCAAAGGCCGGTGTTATCGGCCTTACCAAATCCACAGCCAAGGAGCTGGTGGGAAGAGGAATTCGCTGCAATGCGGTGGCCCCCGGCTTTATCGCAACGGATATGACAGCAAACCTTAGCAAGAACAACAAGCTGGTGGACATGATCCCAATGAAGAGAATGGGAACGGCGGATGAAGTTGCGGATGTTATCTTCTTCCTCGCCTCAGACGCAGCCAGATATGTGACCGGAGAGATAATCAAGGTCGATGGCGGAATCGCCATGTAATAATGATAGGAGAAGCCAAATGGACAGAAGAGTAGTGGTAACGGGACTGGGTGCAATAACACCTCTTGGAAATGATGTGAACACCCTCTGGAACAATCTGATCGCAGGGAAATTGGGTATCGATAAGATAACTCTCTTCGATACCACCGATTTTGCCGTTCAGATAGCAGCTGAGGTCAAGGACTTCGACCCTCTGAAGTATATGGAGAAAGCAGAGGTGAGAAGAAGCGACAGAAACGTTCAGATGGGATTGGCGGCTGCAATAGAGGCTGTGGAAGACAGCGGCATAGAAGGAAACTTCGACAGGGAAAGAGCAGGCGTGTACTTCGGTTCCGGAATAGGCGGCATTGCAACCTTCGAGGATGTGTTTGAAAAGTTTCTGGAGAAGGGTCCCAGATTTGTGTCCCCCTACTTTATTCCTATGATGATACCGAATATGTGTGCGGGAACCATTGCGATACGCTATGGCATGCAGGGCCCGGCTCTTCCTGCCGTATCGGCATGCGCATCGGGAACCAACGCTCTGGGTGAGGCATACCGCGCCATAAAGCATGGCTATGCCGATGTTATGATCTCAGGAGGAACGGAGGCTGCCGTTACAAGGAGCAGCGTTGCCGGCTTCATTAAAATGCAGGCTCTGAATCAGACCAATGATGTGACCCGGGCTTCGTTGCCTTTCCATAAGGACAGAGGCGGCTTCGTGATCGGCGAAGGTGCGGGTGCAATGGTCCTTGAGGAGTATGAGCATGCAAAGGCAAGAGGAGCCAGGATATACGCCGAGTTTACCGGCTACGGATCCACCTGCGACGCTCATCATATGACGGCGCCGGACCCGGAAGGAACGGCGGGAGCCAAGGCCATAAGAGACGCATGGGAAGGCTCGGGAAGCCCTGAAGCGTCAAAGATCTATGTGAATGCACACGGAACGGGAACGCCGCTGAACGATAAATCGGAAACACTTGCCCTTAAGAAAGTCTTCGGCGACGATGCCAAGAATCTGATAATCAGTTCCACCAAATCCATGACCGGACACATGCTGGGAGGAACAGGTGCGGTGGAAGCCATTGCATCTGTGCTTGCCATGAAGGAAGGCATTATCCCGCCAACAATAGGTCTGGACGATCAGGATCCGGAGTGCGATCTTAACTACACGCCTCTCAAGGCAGCAGAGGCAAGCGTGGACTGCGCTCTTTCCACATCACTTGGCTTTGGCGGACATAATGCATGCGTGGGATTCAGAAAGGTGAACGAATAATGAATAAAGAAGAATTGATGAAGATCCTGCCTCACAGAGACGACATGCTTCTCGTTGAAGAAGCCGACCTTGAGGAAGTCGCCGACGGCGAGGGAACCAAACTGGTTTCCAGGGGAAAATATACAGTGCGTGGAGATGAGTTCTTCCTCAGAGGACATTTCCCGGGGAATCCCGTTGTGCCGGGCGTCATCCTTTGCGAAATGCTTGCACAGTCATCCTGTCTGCTCTTTAAGGATCAGATGAAGGATGGTCTGCTGTCCATGTTTACGGGGCTCAAGGAAGTCAAATTCAGAAATCCCGTAAAACCGGGGGACACTTTCGAGACCGAGTGTGAGATCGTAAAGCAGAAACCGCCATTCTATTTTGCAAAAGGCAAAGGTTATGTGGACGGCAAGGTCTGCATTCAGGCGGAGTTTTCCTTTGCTCTGGTTAAGGATGACAAATAAGAGAGGACTATTACATGAGTGAGAAACTTGTGATAACCGGAATGGGAGTCATTACTCCCATAGGAAGCACCGTGGAGGACTACTGGAAAAATCTTACAGAAGGCAAGTGCGGCATAGGTCCCATAGAGAGCATCGAAAGGGAAGAACTTCCCGTGAGGTTCGCCGGGGAGGTCAGGGATTTCGATCCCAAGGAGCACATGCCCAGGAAACTTGCCGGTGAGATGGATCGGTTTATGCAGATGGCCTTTGCGGCGGCATCTCAGGCAATAGAGTCTGCCGGGGGAATCGAAGATAAATACCGTACCGGAATAATCATGGGCACGGCTTTGAACGGCATCGGAACCATCACCGGGACCCAGAGTAAATATGACAGCTCCGCCATGAAGAAGGTGGGCCCCAGATTTCTTGCAAAATGCATCGGAAATATCGGTGCATCGCAGATCGCCATCGCCAACGATATACACGGACCAAGCATGACCCTCAACACGGCCTGTGCGTCGGGAGGAGATGCCATAGCTCTTTGCGGGATGCATCTTAAAGCGGGTATGGCTGACGCCATGATCGCTGTTGGAGCGGAGGCTCCCGTGACGGCGGTGCTTATACAGTCACTTGCATCAGCCCAGGCTCTGTCAACCAGAAACGAAGAGCCGGAAAAAGCATGCAGACCCTTTGATGTGGACAGGGATGGTTTTGTCATCGGAGAAGGGGCAGGGGCGCTGATGATCGAGACTGAGTCCCATGCAAAGGCAAGGGGAGCCCGCATATATGCGGAGCTTGCAGGATACGGGAACAATACGGATGCATACCACACTGTCACCCCGAGACCCGATGGGGGCGGAGAGATCAATTGTATGAGACAGGCTCTTGAAATGGCCGGTATAGATCCTTCCCGGATCGGATACATCAATGCCCACGGTACAGCCACACCCAAGGGTGATCTGACTGAAGACCTGTCCATAAGCAAGGTCTTTGGCGCTGACTCGGAGGTTATGATCGGGTCCACCAAAGCAGCCACAGGTCATATGATGGGAGCAGGCGGCATCACTGAGATCATAACCTGTATCAAAGCACTGGAGGAAGGGATACTTCCGCCTACACTTAATCTTGAGAAACTGGATCCTGAGTGCAGCATGAAATACGTCTCATCCCTTCAGGAGATCGAAGGAATGAAATATGCCATGTCCAATGCCTTTGGCTTCGGCGGGCAGAACTCAAGCGTCATTGTGGGTAAATACGAATAGAGCTTAATCAATAACCATAAAAGATACGAGAAAACAAAATGAACGATTTTTCGCAAAAATTCAACGGAATACTTGCGGAGGCATATCACAACGCGCTTCTAATGGAGGAGACCAAGCGTAAGTACAGCAAGGCCAGCTTTTCATTCAGAGACAGAAATGCCATTGCATATCTTCTCCGATATGAAAAGGGTAGAACGGTCAGCGAACTTGCCGAGTACCTTAAGATCAGCAGGCCCTCAACAACATCTCTGGTAAAGAAGCTGGAAAAGCACGGTCTGGTAGCCCGTCACTCGGATCCGGTAAACGACCGGAACACTGTTGTGACTGTCACAAGAAAGGGCAGGATGTTTTCCGCCTACCAGAGGCAATACAGGGAAGAGATGGCGGAAGCTGCCTGCGAGGGTTTCTCCGAGGAAGAGAAGGAAGTCCTTTACAAGGGATTCTGTAAATTGAACGACTTTTTTACCGACAGCATAAAATCATCGGTGGATAAACACAGATGATGCTTGACATGGGTTGTCTAGAATGGTACTATATTTCTTGCGGCGGCT
>CADBRY010000224.1 GCA_902797195.1 uncultured Eubacteriales bacterium | reverse complement strand
GACAGACTTGGAGGAGCCATGAGCTGGGCCATTGCAGACATCAGAGTCAACAAAGGCACCATGCACAAAGAAATAGACAACATGATCGCCGCAGGCGTAGAGGTCAGATACAACTACTCCCTGGGGGAGAACTTCACCATGGATCAGATCTGGAGGGAGGACTTTGCAGCCTGCCTCATAGCCACAGGTCTTTCCGAATCTGAGGAATATCCTCTTCCCGGAAGAGAGAGTCGGGGGGTGTTCAGCGCCATGGATGTCCTGAAAGAAATCAACGACGGGGGATACAGCCCCGCAGAAAAAACAACCGCCGGGCCCGGGCTGGAGGCCATGGGCAAAAAGGTGATGGTGATGGGAACCGGCAGCATGATGATAGAGGCGGCCAGCGTTCTTGCAGCCTCGGAAAAGGACGTGACCGTCATCATGGATGAGAGCTTCGAAGGCGAAAACAGCGATGGCGGATCCCTGAAATCTTTCAGAGATATGGGGATCAACGTTGAGAAGGTGTCATCCGTAAGGCAGATCATAAGCGACCCCGAAGGTGTAAAGGCAATAGAGATCGTAAGAGAAGGCAGGGCTTCAAACCTGTTCTGCGACGCAGCAGTCGTTGCCTTTGGAAGAAAGATAAATGTAGGAAACTTCGCCATGGTTGAGACCACTCCCCAGGGAAGGGTCCGAGTTGACGAAGGCTTCAGAACCAACAAGGAAAGGATATACGCCTGCGGCCAGGTCTCGGGAGGAGAAAGCTCCGTGGTGGATTCCATGGCATCGGGCATGAAAGCGGCCCGCGCCATAGACAGGGATCTTAGAAAAACCGGAGAGGATGAGGACAGAGCCGACTTCTATCCCGCATCCGGCGGAGAGACCATCTACCCCGAGAACATACTTATGGACAGGGATTTCAGGGCCATAGGCAAGCCGGGGGAAAACTGCATAGACGACATAGTTTCCGTGCTCAGGTCGGCGGGGATACAGGACAGAATGCCGGTGTATTTCAAAGACGAGGGTCCGAGAAACGATGAGGGAATAAAAACTGTCGCCATAGTCGGCGGCGGCATTGCGGGAATCACAGCGGCCATCGATCTGGCTAAGCGAGGAGTGCGCCCCACGATTTTCGAAAAAACCGCGAGACTTGGAGGAAGATGCCGTTGGCTTTCCACAAACAGAAGATACGACAGAGACGTAATGGACCGGGAAATGAAGAAGCTTGAGGGAACCGGGATCGAGGTGGTGTTCAACACATCCGCCGGAATAAAGCCGGACCTTTTGGAGCTGACGAGAAGTTACGACGGGGTGCTTCTGACCATGGGTGAGACTGCCGGGAAAAAACCGGAGATCCCGGGAAGAGACGCGCGAGGCGCATTTGATGTGATAGCCCTGATGCGTCAGCTGAACAACGGGCGGGTGCCGGATGAGATCGGCAGCCGTGTGGTGGTCGTAGGCAGTGACGAGATCTCTGTTGACATGGCCAGAGCCATGAAGAGACTCTGCCCGGAGGTGACCCTTCTGTGCAACTGCGGAAAGGGCAAGCTGCAGGTCAAAACCCCGGCGTCCAGAATGATGCAGGACGAAGGGGTGAATCTTGTGACGGGAGTTGAGGTCACAGAGGTCCAGGTCAAAGAAGGATCCGTGGACGGCGTCATGTGCAAAGTCACAAGCAAAGGAAGCAGCCTTGGAGTGCCCTGCGATACGGTGATCTTCGGAGAGGGAATAGGTCCGGACATGGAAACCATCTCCCTCAGAAATCTTTATCTTGATCTGGACGAGACCGGTTATGCAAAGATCAACTCGAAACTTGCAACCAATATGAAAGGGGTATTTGCGATTGGCGACTTCAACATGAGTTCCATCGATGCCGGAAAGGCCGGCGGGGTCGCCGTGGCAAACCATCTCTTTGGAGAAAATGAAAGCGTCGTGGTGGAAACTTTCAGACCTGAGGAAATGGCAGTGGAACACGAGAGGATAGAAGGGAAAACCGGGGTGATCCCCCAGCCCGAAGCATCTCCCACCCTTACCAACGAAGGTGACAGATGTCTGAACTGCGGATACCACCTTGCGGACGACAGCCGGTGCATAGGCTGCGGCATATGTCAGAAGTACTGTCCCACGGGGGCTATATGGATGGAAGGTACGGAAGGAAACATGGCTCCGGGGAGGATGAGCGATGAATAGGATCGAAAGGGATGTAGTAATAGTCGGAGGAGGACCTGCAGGTGCCATCTGCGCATCATATCTTGCAAAGGCCGGAGTCGACGTGCTCCTTCTTGAGCGGGATTCTTTTCCCAGAGACAGAGCCCGGGGCAGCATGGTCTCGGAAAAATTCTCCCGCCATCTTGCACAGCTGGAGGCATCGGACGCACTGGACCGCATGAGCGTTTTTATGAACCACATGCTTGTGGTAAGCAGCGGCGGCAGGGAAGCTCTGATAGATTTTGAATGCTACGGAACCAACAGAAGAGATCTGGAAAAACTGCTGGCGGACACCGCGGTCAGCTGGGGCGCAGAACTGAGACAGGGCTGCAGGGTGATCGGTCTTTTGCGGGAGCTTGGAAAGATATGCGGAGTTCGGATTTACAGCGGAGGAGTGGAGAGCGAGATACGGTCGAAGATCGTAATCGGTGCCGACGGCGCCATGTCTCTCACGGCGAAGCTGTCCGGACTTATGAGAGAATATCCCCAGGCAATGAACATAGGAATGAGCACATTCTTTGAAGGAGTTCGCCTGGACAGAAATATTGCCATCGGTCAGTACAGCACCTACGGCACCGTATTTTTTGACAGGGACATCGCTCCCGGATATGTGTGGATAATGCCCTCGGGGGACGGAGGTGTTCTCAGAGGACACTGCAACGTGGGCATGACCATCGACTATACCATGGGAAG
>CADBRY010000223.1 GCA_902797195.1 uncultured Eubacteriales bacterium | reverse complement strand
TGAACCCTATAGAATTCTCGCTCATATGCGCACCTCTCTATACTTAAACACAGACTCGTTGTTTACTGTCAACAGTATACCACAGCGGGCCTCGACAGTATGAACCGAATTTAACTCATGCCTTCATCCAGCCTGAGCATTTTCGGTTCAATTCAGGCCATTAATTAAAGGGGTTTTCCCGAAGTTATATAGGGATAACACCTTACCACACGCGAATATTCCCACAAAATCAACGTTTTAAATACGCAGCTTTCCTGTCTTCCCCACATGGCACGCCACTTGCTATAGTAAATATGTAGAAACTTTCATTGAAGATAACAAAAAGACAAGCAAGAAAGGTGGTTATTATGATCAATAAAATCATGACTCCTGATGAGGCAGTTGCCGGAGTAGAAGATGGCATGACTATCATGGTCGGCGGCTTTCTGGCTACCGGCTCACCCCAGATCCTCATGGAAGCCCTGGTTCGAAAAGGCGTCAAGCATCTGACGGTCATAGGCAATGACGGCGGCCTGGACGTGGGACAGCCACCGGGAGAGTTTGCAGCAAAAACCGCTCGCGGAATAGGACTGCTCCTCGAAAACCACATGGTGGACCACATCATCGCGTCTCACCTTGGAGTCAATCCCAAACTGAACGAGCAGTTTGCAGACGGAAGCCTTACATACACACTTGTTCCTCAGGGCACTCTGGCGGAGAAGATCCGCTGTGCGGCGTACGGGCTTGGCGGAGTTCTTACTCCCGTTGGCATCGGCACCCCCGTGGAAACTGAAAAGGACGAATTGGGCCGCATGAAGGAAGTCTACGAGATCGACGGCAAGAAGTGGCTCTTTGAGCGTCCCCTCACAGCAGACTACGCCTTCATCCGTCCATCACTTGCTGATAAATTCGGAAACTATATGTGTTCAAAGGCAACGAGAAACTTCAACATCGTTATGGCGGGGGCAGCAAAACACACCATCATCGCACCGGAAAAGATCGTGGAAGTCGGCGAGGCCGATCCCGATATGTGGCAGGTTGCCGGAGTCCTCGTTGATACCATTGTGGAAGGAGAAGAGAAATGGCAGATCTAAAGGAAAGAATCGCAAAAAGATGCGCAAAAGAATTTAAACACGGTGATTTTATCAATTTAGGTATCGGACTTCCCACCATGGTAGCCGACTATCTTCCCGATGATGTTATGGTGACATGCCATTCCGAAAATGGATTCGCGGGCATCGACGAAGTTGTTTCCCATCCCGACGATCTGGATGTGGACATCATCAACTCAGGCGGTACCTATGTCAAAGCTCTTCCAAGAGCCAAGTACTTTGACACGGCCGAATCTTTTGGTCTTGTAAGAGGCGGACATGTAAAGGCAACGGTTCTCGGTGCAATGGAAGTTGCCAAAAACGGAGACCTGGCAAACTGGATCGTACCCGGAAAAAAAGTTGCCGGCATGGGCGGAGCAATGGACCTTTGCGTTGGATGTCCTGAAGTTATAATAACCATGCTTCACACTCAGAAGGGTATGCATAAGATAAAAGAAGCCTGCACACTTCCCCTGACAGCCGAAAAATGCGTAACAAAAATCATAACTGAAATGGCTGTTATGGAAGTAAGACCGGAAGGCATTGTTGTTACGGAGCTTCATCCTGATTACACAAAGGAAGAAGTCCAGGAAGCAACAGGCGTAGAGCTCATTTGGGACGAGAATCTCAAACCTTATAACGAAGACTGAGCACCCGGCCCCACCGGCCTGCAGATATCAAGCCTTCATCGGCGGACCTACTGCCGTTAAAAAAAGGCTGTTGCCAGACATGTGAATGTCAGGCAGCAGCCTCTTTTATTATCACTTATCTTCCATCTTTCTCTATGTTCATAAGGATCAGTATGCTCACTACGGCGCACAGCACCAGCATGCATATGAGAACCGCCCAGTCCAGCAGGACAGATGAGCTGCTCCAGCAGAATTCATCCACCTCTTCCTGAGTCAGTATATTGTTGAAGTTATCGTTTACCACGCTCAGATTGGATATCCGGCACAGGCTGTTGACTGACCACTTGCTTATGGTGACATTGGATATCCATTCGCTTACTCCCTCAAGCTTGAACAAAAATCCTGAGAATAGTAGCTGTACTATCAGCAGGAATGGGGCTACCACCATAGCCTTGTCTCCGTTTTTGACTATGGATGAAACCACAAGGCCAAGGGCCATGGCCGCCAGTATGGTTATCCACACCGCCAGGATTATCTCAAGATATATTCCCCTGTCTCCAAATAGGGTTTCTAAACCCTCATGCCAAACATCCACGCCCTCCTTCAGCAAATCTGAAAGGAAGAGGAATGTAACGCTTAGAAGAACAGCCTGTATCAATCCTATGACTGCCTGGACCAACACCTTGGATCCCATATAGACAGGCAGGCTCAGATTGGCCATATATTCCCTCTTGAGAATGCTTCGCTCTTTGCAGACTTCCTGAATGGAATTGAACAGTCCTATCCATATGGCCGCACAGCTCAAGGTGAACATTATAGACTTGGTCTGGGTAAAGGCCTCGAAGGCTATTATGACACCTTCGTTATCTTCAGGCTTTGTTGTGTTGAAAACATCGAATATGTTGTCACCGGCTACGATCACCAGAAGGAATCCAATAACTATTGGTTCAAACATCAATATGGCAAGTTTTCTTTTGTCATTTACGATGAGCTCCGTATATCTTGTGATCAGGGTGACGAACTGCCTGAGAGCGGAAGCCTTCCCTCTGCGGTATTTTGCTATCTCGCCTG
>CADBRY010000222.1 GCA_902797195.1 uncultured Eubacteriales bacterium | reverse complement strand
TGCGGAAGCGTAGTTGAGTATCACGTCTGTGGTTGCTCTGCCGGCAAAGACAAGGCTCTCCAGAAGTGAGTTGCTGGCCAGACGATTTTTGCCGTGGACTCCGTTGCATGCGGTCTCTCCAATGGCATAAAGCTGCTTCATGGATGTTGCGCTGTCGGAGTTGACCTTTACGCCGCCCATAAAATAGTGCTGGGCGGGCACCACTGGAATGCACTCCTTCTCCGGATCGTATCCGTGCTGCCTGCAGTAGGAAACTATATTGGGGAAATGACTGTGCAGCTCCTCTTTCGGGATTGGCCTAAGGTCCTCCCAGACGTGTTCCGTTCCGTCCTTTTCCATCTGTGTCAGGATTGCCTTTGTAACAACATCCCTTGGCTGAAGCTCATCGACGAAGCGCTCCATATTTTTGTTGTACAGCAGCGCACCCTCACCTCGGACCGATTCGGAGATCAGGAATGAACGCTCCTCTTCCTTCTCCGTATAGAACGTCGTGGGATGTATCTGCACGTAGTTGACGTTTTCAAGCTTGATCCCGTGGCGAAGAGAAATGGCCAGGGCGTCGCCGGTAAGATGACGGAAATTTGTGGAGTGACGGTACAGGCCGCCGATGCCTCCGCATGCGAGGATGGTGAACTTCGCCTCGATGGTGTCCAACTCCCCGTTCTGCCTGCGCACAACGGCTCCGAAACATGTATTGTTCTCCTCGATAAGATCCACCATGGTGGTGTATTCCATAAGGGTCACGTTGGGAAGCTCCTTGACACGCTCCAGCAGTTTGCTTGTTATCTCCTTCCCGGTGATGTCCTCGTGAAAGAGTATTCTTTTTTCCGAGTGGGCTCCTTCTTTTGTAAAGGCAAGGCTTCCGTCTTCTTCACGCTCGAAGTCCACCCCGTAGCTTAAAAGATCGGCGATCACTCTCTGGGATTCACGGATCATGATATCCACCGATTCCCGGTTGTTCTCGTAGTGTCCCGCTCTCATGGTATCTCTGAAGTAATCGTCGTAGTCGCTCTCATCCCGCAGCATGCATATGCCGCCCTGAGCCAGGAAGGAATCGCTGCTCTCAAGGTCCGCCTTGGTTATGACGGTCACGTCCTTATCTGCAGGCAGGTGGAGTGCCGCATACAAGCCCGCGCAGCCGCTTCCTACGATCAAAATATCTGTTTTCATCTTATCCGGTTTCCTTTCCGCGGATCATTCCTCTTTGATGGAAAAACTGTTCCTCTGGAATGTATCACATCGGGCCTCAGGTGTCAAGACACCTGCATAGATATGTATCTTGACATATATCCATTCTCTGTTAAAATATGTGCATAAATCGTTGGGCAAAGCACCCTGTAGCCGGTGCAAAAGGAGATATAAGATGAATAAAAAGGAACTGCAGGCGGAGATAATGCGCCTGAAAAAAGAGAAGGATATTTGCATCCTGGCACACGCCTACCAGGATCATGAGCTGTGGGAAGTTGCCGATTACATGGGCGATTCCTACGGGCTGAGCCTTCAGGCAGAGGAAGCTCCCCAGAAAAATGTTATCATGTGCGGGGTCCGCTTCATGGCAGAGACGGTCAAAACTCTGGCACCTGAGAAGCGCGTTTTTCTTGCTAACGCAAGTGCAGGCTGCCCCATGGCCGACCAGCTGACCCGTGAGGATGTTCTGAAACTGAAAGAAAAATATCCCGACCATACCGTCTGCGCCTATATCAATACCACCGCAGATCTGAAGCGTGCCGTGGATGTTATCGTAACTTCTTCATCGGCAATAAAGATCATCGGCAACATGCCCGATGACAAGATCCTCTTCGTTCCCGACCCAAATCTTGGCGGATGGATTGCAGAGCAGATGCCGGAAAAAGAATTCGTTTTTTCCGGTGAGGGATGTCCATCACACAGAAAGATAACGGCAGATGATGTGAAAAAAGCAAGAGAGCTTCACCCGGATGCTGAGATTCTTGTCCATCCCGAGTGCATGGCTGAGGTAACGAAAATCGTTGACTTTGCAGGAAGCACCACAGGGATCATGAAGTACGCCAAGGAAAGCGAAAAAACCGAATTTGTTATAGGCACCGAAAACAGCATCGTGGATCATCTGAAGATTGAGTGCCCTGAAAAGAACTTCTATCCTCTTTCTCCAAAGTGCGTCTGCGACGACATGAGGATCACAACCCTCGAGGATGTGTACGGATGCATCATGGGCACCTCCGGGGAGGAGATCTTCCTCAGTCCCCAGGAGATCGAAGAATCCAGAAAACCAATCGACCGAATGATTGAACTGGGTGGTTGATAATAAAAGAGTCCGTCATTCGACGAGATAATAAAAGAGTCCGTCACTCGACGGACTCTATTTCTTCCTGCAGATCCTGCTTCAGTGAATAGGTGTCAAAGGCCGCTTCCTTGGGGAGGTTTATCATCATGTTGGTGACCTTGTCCACCATTGCCTTTGCATCTTTAATGGAC
>CADBRY010000221.1 GCA_902797195.1 uncultured Eubacteriales bacterium | reverse complement strand
GCCTGCAGACCGGCGTCGACAAGCTGGCCGATACAGTAAAGATAACACTGGGACCCAAGGGAAGGAACGTCCTTCTGGAGAAGGCTTTCGGAGCACCCATGATCACCAACGATGGTGTGACCATCGCAAGAGAGATCGAGCTCGAGGATCCCGTCGAGAACATGGGAGCACAGCTCGTTAAGGAAGTGGCGACCAAGACCAACGATGTGGCCGGTGACGGAACCACCACAGCGACTCTGCTGGCACAGATCATAATCAAAGAAGGTTTCAAGAATGTGGCCGCAGGCGCAAACCCCATGATCCTAAAGCGCGGGATCGCAGGTGCCGTGGACGTTGCAGTGGATGAGATCAAGCGTCTCTCCAAGAGCGTCAACACCACCGAGGCTATCGCACAGGTCGCATCCGTATCCGCAGCCGACGATGAGATCGGCGGACTGATCGCAGAGGCCATGGACAAGGTCGGCAAAGAAGGCGTCATCACCGTCGAGGAGTCCAAGTCAATGGGCACCACTCTGGACGTCGTCGAGGGAATGCAGTTCGACAGAGGATACTTCTCACCTTACATGGTAAGCGACACTGAGAAGATGGAAGCTGTCCTGGACAACCCCTACATCCTGATCACCGACAAGAAGATCAATAATATACAGGATCTGTTGCCTTTGCTTGAGCAGATCGTACAGCAGGGCAAGAAGCTCTTCATCATCTGCGACGACCTTGAGGGCGAAGCCCTGGCAACCATCATCGTCAACAAGCTCAAGGGCGTGTTCGACTGCGTAGCGGTCAAGGCTCCCGGCTTCGGCGAGAGAAGAAAGGCAATGCTGGAGGACATCGCGGTCCTGACAGGTGCCACAGTGATCTCCGAGGATCTTGGATATGAACTTAAGGAAGCTACACTTGATATGCTTGGCAGCGCGGCTACAGTCAAGGTCGACAAAGAGAACACCGTTATCGTAGGCGGTGCAGGAAAGGCAAGAGATATCAAGGATAGAGTCAACCAGATCAAAGCACAGATCGAGCAGACGACTTCCGATTTCGACAGAGAAAAGACTCAGGAAAGACTTGCAAAGATGGCAGGCGGCGTAGCAGTCATCAAAGTGGGTGCTGCAACTGAGACAGAGCTCAAAGAAAGAAAGCTCCGCATCGAGGATGCTCTCAATGCTACCAAGGCAGCAGTTGAAGAAGGCATCGTATCAGGTGGCGGCGTAGCTCTGGCCAATGCCATCCCTGCAGTTGAGAAATATGTCAAAACCCTGGAAGGGGATGAAAAGACTGGCGGAGCAATCATCGTCCGCGCACTTGAGGAGCCCGTTCGTCAGATCGCTGAGAACGCAGGCTACGAAGGAAGCGTCGTAGTTGCTCAGGTTATGGGCAGCAAGAAGGGCGTAGGCTTCAATGCTTCCACAGAGAAGTACGAAGACATGATCAAGGCCGGTATCGTCGACCCTGCAAAGGTAACACGTTCCGCTCTGCAGAATGCGGCTTCCGCTTCGGCAATGCTCCTCACCACCGAGGCAGGCATCACTGAGATCAAGGAAGACGCTCCTGCAATGCCACCAATGGGCGGCGGCATGGGCGGCGGAATGCCGGGCATGATGTAAGGCTTCGAACGCCGGGCGGCCACACGCCCACGGCGACAGCTTGAAATGAACACCCTGGGTTAGTGCAGACAGCATCATACTCAGGGTGTTTTATTATTGGATCTCCTTGTCGACACTCTTGTCAGCGGCCGACGGTTGTATTAGTATTGTGATGTGAGGTGGATATGGCAAGTAAAAAGATACAGAAGACCAACGCGATGAGGATACTGGACTGGAATAAGATTCCCTATGAGGCGGAAGAGTACGACTATGACGAAGAAGATCTTTCCGGTGTCCACGCAGCTGAAGTGACCGGTATCCCGGCGGAGGAAATGTTCAAGACTCTGGTGACGAGAAGCCAGGGAAGCAGCAAGGGGACACGGGAGGATGAGTACTTTGTGTTCGTGATCCCCGTAGCCGAGACGCTTGATCTAAAAAAGGGCGCAAAGACTGCAGGCAGAAAAAAGATCGAAATGATCCACGTCAAAGAGATCGAAAATATAACCGGATACATCAGAGGAGGATGTTCGCCTGTGGGGATGAAAAAAGCATTCCCCACATTTCTTGACGAGAGCGCAGCAACACATGAGAAAATCTATGTATCAGCCGGCAAGCGGGGAGTTCAGATCAGAGTAAGACCGGAAGATATCCTTGCAGTGACCGGCGGATCATTGGCGGACCTGACAGAGTGAGGACCGCAGTTTTGAAAAAAACGTATCGCTGTAAAACACCGTCGCCACAGACGGTCTTTGTGGTATACTGTTAGAGAATTTGAAACGGGAAACTATTGCCTTTACATAAAGAATCGGAGGAAAAAGATGGATCCAAACAAAAGACCGGAAACGATGGAAAGAATAACTACTCCCGAGCTGGCCAAGGCCTTCATCGATGAACAGGTGGCGGCCGTAAAAGAACAGGTGGGGGACAAAAAGGTGCTACTGGCGCTCTCCGGAGGCGTTGACTCTTCGGTGGTGGCGGCCCTTCTTATAAAGGCAATAGGCGACCAGCTGGTGTGCGTCCACGTTAACCACGGCCTTCTGAGAAAAGGGGAGCCGGAGCAGGTTGTGCAGGTCTTCAAGGAAGAGTTGGGCGCCAATCTGGTGTATGTGGATGCAGTGGATCGGTTCCTGGACAAACTGGCCGGGGTGGACGATCCCGAGACGAAAAGAAAGATAATCGGCGCGGAGTTCATTGAGGTCTTTGCGGAAGAAGCGGGAAAACTGGAAGGCATTGAGTTCCTGGGTCAGGGAACCATATATCCGGACATTCTCGAATCCGATGGAGTCAAGGCCCACCACAACGTGGGAGGACTTCCCGATGATCTGCAGTTTGAACTCGTTGAGCCGGTGAAGCTGCTTTACAAAGATGAGGTCCGCGTGGTCGGAAAGGAACTTGGACTTCCCGACGGGATGGTCTATCGTCAGCCTTTCCCGGGTCCGGGTCTTGGAGTCAGATGCGTTGGCGCGATCACCAGAGATCGTCTTGAAGCGGTTCGTGAGGCCGATGCCATCGTTCGCGAGGAGATCGGCAAGATGGATCCGGTGCCCTGGCAGTATTTCGTCGCCATTCCCGATGTAAAGTCAACGGGTATCAAGGATGGCAAGCGCTATATGGGATGGGCTGCGGTTATCAGAGCTATCAACACCGTAGATGCGGTCACGGCTCAGTCCGTTGAGATCCCCTGGGATATGCTCTGCCGCATGCGCGACCGAATAATCGCAGAAGTTCCGGGAATCAACCGCGTCCTGTGGGATGTGAGCGACAAACCGATCAGTACGATTGAGTGGGAATAGTAGTAAGTGGCTTGTAAACATGGAAAAAACGTTGAAAAATGCGCATTGTAGAATATAGGGAAACGCCTCTGCTACTAAAATGCTACTAAAAATCACTCGTTTTTAAAACGGCTGGACTATTGCAATTTCAATGG
>CADBRY010000220.1 GCA_902797195.1 uncultured Eubacteriales bacterium | reverse complement strand
TGCGGATCAGCTGAAGAATGAACTCGAATCCGCCGAATTCTTTCATGAGGGAACCCAGTGAGGCCACGAGAATAGTTACGATCATTGTCTCAAACATTCCCTTGGTTCCTTCTCCCATAGCCTGAAAAGCTTCGCTTATGTTGATGGCTCCCGTCGCGATTCCCGTTATGGCGCTGAGGATGGTTCCGCATCCCAGCACGACGAACACATTGATGCCGATAAGGGCTGCGATGAGAACGATGAAGTAGGGCAACGCCTGCCAGAAATTAAAATCAAGATGGCCGATATTGCCCGCCGGGTTTCTTGAGCACATCACCGCAAGAAGCACAAGGGCGGCTAAGGCCGCGGGCAGAGCGATCTTGAAGTTGGCTTTGAACTTTTCCTTCATTTCGATGCCCTGGGTCTTCGTTGCGGCGATGGTGGTATCGCTGATAAAGGACAGGTTGTCGCCGAACATGGCTCCTCCGACTATGGTTCCAACGGCCAGAGGCAGATTCAGATCCGCAGTGGTGGCTACAGTCCAGGCAATGGGTGTCAGCACCGAGATCGTACCGGTGGATGTACCCATTGACATGGAGATGATGCAGGCGATGATGAAGAGCCCGGGGATCACGAAATTGGAGGGGATAACGTTGAGCAGCATGTGTGCCGTGCTCTCCGCTCCGCCTCCTGCGCTGGCGACTCCGCTGAATGCTCCCGCCAAAAGGAAGATGAAGAGCATTATGGTTATGTTGTAGTCGCCGATGCCCTTGGCGCATACGTTGATTTTGTCTTCAAAAGACAGTTCCCTGTTCTGTAGAAAGGCAACTGCAAGAGCGATCATGAAGGAGACTACCACTGACATGACGTAGAAGCCCATGCCTCCTTCGACGGGGTTGATGTACTCGTAATAAATTCCGCTGCCGAGATATACTATGAGGAATACTATGATAGGCAGCAGTGCTATTCCATTGGGTCGTTTGTTTTCCATTTTAGATAAATACCATTTCCGTGTTGTTAGAATTTGTGATGTAAACCAGTGTTGCGTATTTGATATCGAATTCGATGATGTCTCCGACTCTGATATCACGTTCGCAGTCTTCTATGTCAAGGATCGTATGATCGCTGGATGCTCCCAGGACCTGAGCTCCGGGCTCACAGCAGATCAGTTCATCAGGATCGCCGTAGTCGCACTTGCCGATTCCCAGAAGAGCTCTCCGGCGCATTCCTCTGTCCTCGTACTGGATCCTGTGACCAAAGGCATCAAAGCCGATCTCCCCAACGGGATGTGAAGGTTTGGTCTTGACTTCTATGACTTCAGCTCTGAGCTTGAACGCGTCCTGATACATTCCCGGGATCTCGTAGTTATAGAGATGGGGAAGGTCATATCCCAGAAGGATCCCTTCTCCCACACGGAGCATATTGATCCTTGAGGGCAGGTTCTCGTCGATGACTCTCATGAGAGAGCTTGTGGCACCTCCCGAAATGATCTCGAGTTCGCGGCCTATGCGATTTTCGATGGCCTCGGCAACGGTAACCAGCTCCTGAAGTTTTTCGGGTGTTGCCATGATGGATCCGTAGCAGCCTACGTTTACTCCCACTCCCGCAAGGTGCAGGTTGTGGAGATCCTGTTCCACCATCACAGCGACTTCAACCATTTCTTCCTTGTCCCAGAAGCCTTCTCTCAGGTCACCGCAGTCAGCCATGAGAATGACGTTGTGCTCCTTGTCCTGTATTCTGGCATGAGCGTTGAGAGCCTTAAGGACTTCGACCTCGCTGTTAAGGGAGTACTCACAGATGCGAACAACATCTTCGACCTCGCTTAACATGGGGACTCTGACCATCATAAGAGGAGCCTGTATCCCCATTTCTTTGAGGGGCTCCAGCTGTTCCAGACGGGAGGATGCAATGTATGCGCATCCCGCGCGCTCGTACTGCATGGCGCATGGTCCCAGTCCTGTGCAGCCTTTGATCACGCCGGCGATTTCCACGCCCTGTGCCCGACAGGCGTTCTGGACCTTATCGATGTTGGTCCTGAGCTTCTGCAGGTCGATGATGAGTTTTGGGTATCCGGGTTTCTTGTACATGTTTACCTTCCTTTCTTTGAGCAGGTGTGGTCTGCTTTTGCTGCTCCGAAGAGATGTTTATTTGCATCCGTATTTTTCGGCAAGAATTCTTGCTACGTACACTCCGCTGGCGGAAGCCTGGGAAAGTGAATGGGTTACGCCGGAGCCATCTCCGATGGCATAGAGTCCGGGGATCTTTGTCTCCAGCTTTTCGTTTACGTCAACTCTGGAGTTGTAGAATTTTACTTCCACTCCATAGAGGAGAGTATCTTCGTTTGCGGTGCCCGGAGCGATCTTATCCAGGGCGTATATCATTTCGATTATGTTGTCCAGCTGACGCTTGGGTATTACCAGGGACAGATCTCCCGGGGTCGCCTTGAGTGTGGGCCGTGTAAAGCACTTTTTCATTCTGCGGTCGCTGGATCTGCGGCCTTTGACCAGGTCTCCAAATCTCTGAAGCAGAACTCCTCCACCAAGCATATTGGAAAGCCGTGCGATGGATTCGCCGTATTCGTTGCTGTCCTCAAAAGGTTCCGTGAAGTTGTTGGAAACCAGAAGCGCAAAGTTGGTGTTCTCTGTATGAAGGGCAGGATCTGCGTAGCTGTGACCGTTGACGGTAACGATGCCGTTGGTGTTTTCCGATACCACTTCCCCGTATGGGTTCATGCAGAAGGTCCTGACCATGTCGTTGTATTTGTCCGTCTTATATACGATCTTGCTTTCGTAAACATCGTCGGTTATATGCTTGAACACCTCTGCGGGAAGCTCCACTCGAACGCCGATGTCCACCCTGGTCTTCTTCTGCTGTATGCCCATCTTATCGCAGATCTGCGCCACCCATTTGGATCCGGATCTGCCGGTGGCCATTACCAGCTCATTGCATGCGTATTCATCCCCTTTATCGGTTACGACCGTGAAGCCGTCGTCATCATTAAGGGTAACGTCGGATATGGTGGTGCGGAAAACCATATCGATTTTCTCGCTGCTGTAGTCGAACATCTCGCCAAGGATGCGCACGTTGCGGTCAGTTCCAAGATGCCTTACCTTGGCCTGAAGCAGGTGAAGGTCGTTTTTCAGGCATTCTGTTTTCAGCTCCGAACTGGCGGTGGAATAGAGCTTGGCATCAGCTCCTCCCATGCTGCATAGGACTTCGTCCACGTACTCCATGAGCTCCATTGCCTTTTCAGTACCTACGTAGTTGTGAAGATCCCCTCCAAACTGGGTAGTGATGTTGTATTTGCCGTCGGAAAGAGTCCCTGCTCCCCCATAGCCGTTCATGATATGGCAGGGATTGCACTTGATGCATACATCTGTTTTACCGGCTTTGATGGGGCAGATCCTCTCGTTGAGCTTTCCACCTCTGTCGATGATGAGAACACTTGCGTCGATATTCATTTTTGCCATTTCGTAGGCGATGAAAACGCCGCCGGCTCCGGCTCCAACCACTATAATGTCATATTTCTTCATATCTTTGAATCTCCTTTTTAGAGCGGCACTTCACTGTTTGTCCGCTTCGTTGCTTTCTGCCAATTCTTCCAGGACCTGGGCTATGAGTACCCGTTCGTCCATGTCGTGTTTGACGCCGTTTATCTCCTGATAGGTTTCGTGTCCCTTGCCGGCGCATATGATTATGTCTCCCGGCTGACCGTGCTCGATGGCATAACGGATGGCTTCCTTGCGGTCTATTATCTCCACATATTTGCCGTCGGTGCGGCTTATGCCGGTTTTGATGTCATCGATTATCGCCTGGGGATCTTCGTTTCTCGGATTGTCCGAAGTGATTATTGTCAGATCTGCCAGTCTTCCGGAGACCTCTCCCATTTCGAAACGCCTTTCTCTGGATCTGTTACCGCCGCATCCAAAGAGTGAAACCAGGCGTCCGGGATCGTATTCCCTCAATGTGGTGAGGAGAGACTCAAGGGCCATTGCGTTATGGGCATAGTCGATCATCAGTGTAAAGTCGTCGCTGACCTTAACCATCTCCACCCGGCCTTTTACGCGGATATCCTTAAGGGCCGCCTCAATGTCCTCAGCCTTGACGCCGAAGTGGCGGCAGATGGCTATGGCAGTCAGGGAGTTGTAAACGCTGAACTTGCCGGGGATATCGATCTCTACGGGGAAGTCCATAAGGCCCTTCACATTGTATGAGATGCCCAGATATCCGGATCCGGAAATGAGCTTCAT
>CADBRY010000219.1 GCA_902797195.1 uncultured Eubacteriales bacterium | reverse complement strand
TTGATCTGTGTCACTGTCATGGGACCTGCTTCTACGACTGTGACAGGGATCACTGTTCCCTTGTCGTCGAAGATCTGGGTCATTCCCAGCTTCTTTCCCAGGATTGTCTTCATATTATTCTGTCCTCCTATAATCTTACAGCGGGGCACAGGTGGCGTTTTCTTACTTCTATATCCGATTCGTTTCCGGTTTAATTCCGGTCTTACGATCAACCCGTTCGGAGATTTCCGCAGATCACAGTCTCCTGCGTCCATACTAAGGGGAGTTCCCTTCGCCTAACGTATACTAAAGTTTGATCTCGATATCGACGCCTGCCGGAAGATCCAGCTTGGTCAGCGCATCCGTGGTCTTGGCTGTTGCGCTGGTGATGTCGATAAGTCTCTTATGAGTTCTCTGCTCGAACTGCTCTCTTGAGTCCTTATACTTGTGGACCGCTCTGAGGATGGTCACAACTTCCTTCTCTGTTGGAAGGGGGATGGGGCCTGAAACCTCAGCTCCGGAGTTCTTTGCCGTCTCAACGATCTTGGCTGCAGAACTGTCCAGAAGTGCGTGGTCATAAGCCTTCAGTTTGATTCTGATCTTCTGTAATTCGCTCATTTTTTCCTCCTAATTTGTTCTGTACGGTTTTCGCTATGCTTGTACAAGGGATTCCTATGCCTGGAATTTCAACATGTACATCGTTTTTGCTTGCTTGTACACGCTGTTGTGTGTTTCTATTATTTTCCTCACAACAAAAAGTCCGGCGAATCCCCTCGCCCCCGATCTATGTGGGGACAATTCTCCGTGGAAATTCTCCCATAGCAAGGTAACTTCCCACTTCATCGCCTTTCACAAGCGTTTTTTATTATACATAGTACGCAACCCTATTTCAACACTTTTTTTTATTTTTTTTCGAAGGTGTGAAAACCCTGTATCCGTGTAAAATCAACGTTTCTTATGCAATTTCCGCTACACGCGCACCGGTGTTCCTACATTCTATCGTGGGCAATTTGACCGTTTTTCTGATCCTCCCCCTACATTTAGTGCCGCCTGTTATGCCCGCTGCTTCCGGCGGATCCGTTGGAGCTGCTCCAGACGCCGGCGCGGGTATTGGTGTGGCGCCGGCCCGGGCGTTGGTGGGCGCGGGCGTGGGCGTTGGTGAGCGCGGGCGTTGGTGTGGCGCCGGCCCGGGCGTTGGTAGCGCCGGCGCGGGTATTGGTATATGGGGTTTGATTCCTTTGATTCCTTAAAACTGTGAACAAACCGTGATTTTCAGGCGTATATGTATAGTTTTGTTTCCAAAAAATGTCAATTATCGTGAAGAACAGGGCATTTATTGCCATTTTCAAACATTATTTGTAAAAATATGTCTCATATACAATTTATTTACACTAAAAACTATACATTTTCGGATAAATACAGCCATTTGTTCACAGTTATACTAAACTAAGCGACTGTCCCACCGCCCCACTGTCCTGTTCGACTGTCCCGTTCCTCTTGTCAGGAATGGAATTGTTGTGGTACAATTTGGAATCAGGTTATCAGGCGCCCGTAGCTCAGCTGGATAGAGTAGCACACTCCGAATGTGAAGGTCGCAGGTTCAAGTCCTGTCGGGCGCGCCACTTCTTTTAAGTCGATTCAAGCCGGCGGGGAACGCCGATTCGGGCCACCGTGGAAAGGCAACTCAAGCCGGCGGGGAAATCCGATAGAAAGCCAACTCCAACTGTTATGAAAAAACTGCTCAGACTTCAAAGCGCACTCCTGAAGGAGATAGATAAATACGAGGATGTTGTACCCGACAGAGATCACTTCATCGATTGGGAGCGGGTGCATATAGTAAGCTGCGCTAAAATAGGATATCTGTTGGCTTTGAAAAGAGGCGTGGATCCAATACTTGCCGCGGCGGCCTGTGCATGCCACGATTATGGACGGATCATAACAGGACGGCAAAAGGATCACGCGGAAGTGGGTTATCTTCCGGTCATGGATTTCCTGCGAAAGACAGAACTGTTCAATGAGGAAGAAATAGAACAGATAGGTCTTGCAGTAAAGAATCACAGTAAAAAAGAGGAGGTTGGTACTCCTCTTGAAGAAATAGTCAAAGATGCGGACGTACTTGACTTTCATCAGTACGGTTATGCCATGGGGCGCCAGTCCCAGCAGGACCGGCTGGACGCTCTTCTTAAAGCAGGTGAGCTCACGCCGCCGCGGGAGTGAAGCGTCCGCAGGCGTACTCGCCGGCGGGGGCAAAGGCCCCGTGCATATAACTTCCCGGAGGAAGTGAAGCCGGCTGTCTTGAATCTATCTGCTCATATACTTTCTGGCAAACCACGTTCCTATTTTATATGGCAATGGTCTGAGAGCCTTATCGGCGGATTTCAGATTGTCTCTTATCTTTATGCTTTGAGGGCAGTGGCCTTCGCACTTTCCGCAGCCTATACACTTTGAGGCAAATCCGGGTTCCTTCTGCATGCCGATGTTTCGGGCATACTCGAATCTCAGGCTTTTCTTTTTACCTTCTATATACAGCAGATTGTAGTAATGAAAAGTGCCGGGAATGTCTACGCCGCATGGACAGGGCATACAGTAGCCGCACCCCGTGCAGCCGACTTTTTCTTTTTCTTTTATTATCTTTTTTATTCTGTCGGTAAGTTCCTGATCCTCTTGGGTAAATGAACCGGGGTGGGCATCCGAGGCTATTCGTATGTTTTCCCGGATCATCTCTTTGGAGTTCATACCGGACAGAATACATGTGACCTGAGGCTGATCCCACAGCCATCTCAAGGCAAGTTCCGCGGGAGAATAGCCGGTGCTTCCAAGCTCATCCATTGCCTTTGCGGGAAGATTGACCAGCTTGCCTCCTCTTAAGGGTTCCATGATAATGACGGGGATCCCCTTTTCCGCGGCGGCCATAAGACCCCTTCGCCCGGCCTGGCTCGTCTCGTCCAGATAGTTGTACTGGATCTGACAGAAATCCCAGTCATAGGCATCCAGGATCTTCAGGAACATATCCGTGTCCCCGTGGTATGAAAAACCGATCTGCTCTATGCTTCCGTCTTCTTTATGCCCTTTGATCCAGTCGCATATGCCCATGGTTTCAAGCTTCTCCCACTCGGAGTAGTCGGTGAACATGTGCATAAGATAGTATTCTATCCTGTCGGTCCGAAGCCGATGAAGCTGCTCGGCAAAAGTTTTGTCGACGGCCTTTATGGATTTAAGCATATACTGGGGCAGCTTGGTGGCTATCTTCACCCTGTCTCGGCAGTGGTTTTCATCCAGCACCCGCCCCAGCAGTTCTTCGCTTCCCGGGTAGATATATGCGGTGTCGAAATAGTTGATCCCCTGATCTATG
Organism: uncultured Eubacteriales bacterium; assembly: GCA_902797195.1. GTDB lineage: Bacteria > Bacillota > Clostridia > Peptostreptococcales > Anaerovoracaceae > Lentihominibacter. Next base: position 4,385 of record CADBRY010000219.1, on the reverse strand, counting down.
GCCAGCATGATCTCCTCTTCGGCTTTTTGATAGTCTATCTTGCCGTTTTTTCGGGAAAACCTCATGCACCCAAAACCCAGTTGGGATATTTCATTGTTATATCTGTCTTTTCTGTATATCAACGTTTCCTCCGACACAAAGGATCATCTCCCCGGCGCCTTCTTCTCCAGCGCTTCCCCGGCGCTCCTTCCTCCGGCGCTTCCCCGGCGTCTCTTAGAGACTCTCCTTAAGGATCGCGACCACATCGTCCCTTGTGAGGACCTTGTATCCACCCTTCAGGATGATGGTGGCATCTGCGATCCCATCTATCATATCTTCAGTGGCACCCAGTTCAGAAAGGTTCATGACCAGGCCAAGTTTTCTCATCCAGTTTTCCATGGCGATCAGGCCGGCCTCTGCTGCCTCTTCATCTGTCTTTGAAGATGTGTGGATACCCCAGACGTTTCTGGCGAATCTCTTGAATTTGGAGAGGCCGTGGGGCATGATGTGCCTGTAGTATGGAAGGGAAACCGCCGCAAGGGTCATTCCGTGGGTGGCATCCGTGTATGCGCCGGCAGCCTGACCAAGCATGTGGACCATCCAGTCCGTTTTCTTTCCACGTGAAAGGAGGGTGTTCAGAGCCCATGTGGCCGCCCACATGATATTCGATCTGGCCTCATAGTCTTCCGGGTCTTCTATCGCCTTGAGGGATGCATCGATAACGGACTTCATAAGTCCTTCAGCCAGATAATCTGTGGTGTTGTTGTCCTCTCCCGAGAAATACTGCTCGCAAATGTGATTGAAAATATCGTAGATCCCGGCAACCATCTGGTTCTTGGGCAGGGTCATGGTGAACCTGGGATTGAGGATGGAGAACTTGGGCATCACTTCCTCACCGAATACGTGACCGATCTTCTGGTGAGTGTCGTGATTTGTGATAACAGCGCCGCCGTTCATCTCGGATCCCGTTCCCGCCATTGTGAGGATGCATCCAACGGGGATTATCTCACAGTCGGGCTCTTCAAAACGGGCATAGTACTTTTCCCATGGATCCTCGTCGCAGTTTACGGAAACGGAAACAGCCTTGGCATAGTCGCAGCAGGAGCCGCCGCCAACCGCCAGAAGCAGACCAACATTGTTCTCTCTTGCGATCTTTACGCCGTCTCTCAGTTTGTCCGCGGTGGGATTGGGCATAACGCCTCCGTCATCCACAACCTTCTTGCCGTTGGCCTTGAGTATCTCTACCACTGAGTCGTATATCCCGTTTTTCTTTATGGAGCCGCCCCCGTAAATAAGCTGTACGTTCTCGCCGTACTTGGGCAGTTCGTCGTTAAGATACTTCAGAGAGTCCTCTCCAAAATACAGTTTAGTTGCGTTCACATATTTAAAATTCCCTAACATCTTCTACCTCCTGTTGTTTGGAATAGGGTCCTTCATCAAACCAGTTTTTCGCAGACCTGCTCTCCCGTCATTCCTTCAGCTATACCAAGCTTCTCACCTTCGGAAGTGACGGCTTTCACAGGATTTGCCAGCATCTCGTTGAAATCGGCGCCGCTTATGACGCAGGCCGCATCTCCATATTTTTCTGCGGTCTCAATGTTGAGATACCCGCACATTATATATCCCTTTTTCCCGGTTATCACCAGCATGTTGGGATGTCCCTCTCCTCCGGGGGCTCCTATGCAGATCCCTTCAAATTCAGATCCGGCAACATTCAGTTTCTCGATCTTTGTCATCCTTATTCTCCTTTCCCTTATCTACAAATGCCGCTTCAGGATCTCCCGCACCTCATCCATTCCTTCCGTGCAGACCCAATCCTGAGCGATATTTATCTTAACCAGCTCATATATTTTCTTTTCATAATACTCCAGCTTGGCGTCCATATCCATTCCCTCGCCGTCCAGTCGCTCTATGTCACGCCAACCGTAATCCAGCGTGATGCCGCAGCGCTTTCTTGCCTTTGCATCCGTGCCTTCCGGAAAGTCCATCACGTCCACGTCCAGTTTGTGATCGTATTCCATCGCCGGAATCAGCTTGATCTCCTTCATTTAAAACCTCTCTTACTCTGCCCCTTCAAGATATTCGTCGATAACCCTTTTGTATTCGTCGACCATGGCTCCGACGATTGGCTCTCCTATGATATTTCCCTGGCTGTCCACGAAGAATGTTGTGGGCACCGCCGACACGGCCAGATCATCCTCGAAGGATTCCCATGGAATCAGGTTGGTGTACTCAACCCCTGTCTGTTTTACGATGTCCTCCGCATCCTTAAAGGTATCGGCATCAGCCGATGGGACATCCGCCATGACGCCAACGATACCGGCGCCCTTTTCGGCGTACTCTTTTTCCATCTCTGCCAACTCCGGCATTTCATCGATGCAGGGAGGGCAGAAGGTCCCCCAGACATTTATCATGGTTATCTGATTTTCGGAGAACAGCCGGTCAGAGCTTACCGAATTGCCCTCAAGGTCCGTGGTTTCAAAGGCAATGGTCTGCCCTGCCTCCGGCACGCCCGGGTCCTCGCCGGTTTCTTCCGTTCCGCATCCTGCAAAGGCAACGGAGATACCAAGAATAAGTATCAGTGCTGTCAGTTTTTTGATCGTCTTCATTTTTTTATCCTCCATTAGCCATTATACTACTTTACCGCCCTCTTCTGCTTCCGTAACATTATCACTCGATCCGATCCCCATTGACAGGGCGCTCATGGGGCAGGCCTTGATACATGCCCGGCATCTTATACACTCACTGCTGTTTGGACTCACACGAGGGTCCACATCCATCCTGCACTTTTTGGCGCAAAGACCGCAGTCCACACACAGGCCTTCATCGTGGCGCATCCTTACCAGGCTCACCTTCTGGAAGAGACCGTAGAATGCACCCAGGGGGCATATGTATTTGCAAAAAGGTCTGTATATGAAAATTGATGCGGCAATGCAGATAACCAGTATAAGGAACTTCCATGCGAAAAGCCAGCCGATCACATTCCTCAGGGTTTCGTTCAGGATCATCAGGGGCACGCCCCCTTCAAGAGTCCCAACGGGGCATATGTATTTGCAGAAAAAGGGTTCCCCCGCTCCCGCTTCATTTCGGTACAAAAGAGGAAGGCCGACTACCATGACCAAAAGGATCCCATACTTCAGATACCTTAGTATCCTGTCCGGGCCTTCCGGCACCCTGAGCTTTGGCGTGGGTATCTTGTACAGCAACTCCTGGATCAATCCGAAAATGCATAGCCATCCGCAGATGAATCTGCCCACAAAGAGACCGATGAGAGCCAGGTACCCCACAACATAAAAGGGAAAATCCCTGCTTCTGCCGCTTAAGACCGCCTGCATGGATCCTATGGGACAGGAGCCCAGCGCTCCGGGACATGAATAGCAGTTCATCCCCGGGGTACACACCTGCTTGAGGGGTCCCTGATATATCATGGGCCCGTCGGGACTGAAGGCCTTCATGTATCCGTTGGTTATGACCGCCCAACCCGCCTGTACGATTTTTCTCAGACCCTGTCCGCCGGATGTCCTTTTTATTTTTCCACCCTCTCTGCCCCGGGTGGTTTTTTTCCGCTCACTTATATTATCCAAGCCCGATACACTCCAAACATATAGTGATTGCCTTTGAAAGAATGACTGCGGTCTCCCCCCGGTATATCCCGAAGAAACACATGGCCGCCGCCAGTGGTATCAAAAACAGGGTGAATTTGACCGGCATCCCGGCAGCCTTTTGTGGCCCTCTTTCTTCATTTTTTTTCGTACTCTTTTTCGTACTTTTTTTCATACTTCGATCTCTCATATGGAAGCCTCTTCCTTCCCAATACCTCCATGCTTCGCCGTCCCCCGGTTTGCTCCGTACACGCTGGCGATGATGATTATGGCGCCCACCATTTGAAATGGCGTAAATGACTCATGCAGGAACACCACCCCTGCGGCTATGGATATAACAGTCGTCAGATTGGCGAACATTGCCGCCTCCGAAACGCTGACTCTTACTGTGCCGTAGTTGAGGAAAATAAATGCGGCCACCGACGACAGCACCGCAAGATAAAGCAGCGCCATCAGGAATACCGGTTCCTGCAAAGGCAACAGTATCTGTTCCCTGTATGCTCCCCTGCACTGTATGAGGGCGAACACCGTGTAGACCACACTCCCTGCGGCGAACATCACATAGGTCTGTTCAAGGGCATTGAAGTGATCTCCGGTTTTCTTGCTGAAAACATAGAAGAGAGCGCCGGCGCACACAGCGCCAAGCAGCAGAAGAAGTCCAAATACAGACGACTTCATTCCCTCCGCTCCTATGGTGGTTATGGCAACTCCAACAGCCGAAAGCACGGCGCAGATCACCTGTCTTACAGACACTTTTGAGTGCATTATCAAAAGGTCCGCAGCAATCCCCGCAACCGGGATCAC
>CADBRY010000218.1 GCA_902797195.1 uncultured Eubacteriales bacterium | reverse complement strand
GGGAAGAAAATTATTGAACGTGCCGAGGCTAGCGGTTAAAATTATAATGTAATAAACAGATGGGAGACACCCATAGAGATGATTAAAACAATGGGGCAGGGACGATAAATATGAGTGAACAGGTTGTTTCAAAAGAAGTGCGGGATGCCAAGATCCGGGAGATGGTCATAAACTGGCTGGCGGAAAGCTTTGGGACGGGAGACTACAGGCTCCTGAACCGGGGAGGCGAAAACCGCAGCAAGGACTTCTATATCCAGATAAGAAACCGCACCAACGCCGATCTGAGGGAACTCAAAGTGCAGCTTGAGATCTACAAGGATGGCGTCCTTGTGGATACCGTTACCGCCAAGACCGGTGCAAACGGGATAAAAGCGGGGGAAGTCGGTCAGCTTGCCTTTTTCACCAGGGAAATATATTTCAGCGAGCTGAAACTTCTGCCGGAGACTGTCAGCTACAAGACCGACTGGATCCCTGACAAGATAATGGACACTCAGGAAAAGGGCAGGAAGATCCCCAAGAAGAAAAAGGCAAAGCATTCTCAGGAGTTTCAGGTTGGCGCGGCGGTTTTGCTGAAAGGCAAGAGAGACGAGTATATCAGAAGGCTCAACCAACTGAAGGAACAGAGCGGCGACGAGGAGATCTCTCAGGGTCTGGAAAAGCTCATACCCCTTCTTGAAAAAATATTTGCTGCCGTGGAGGAAAACCCCGGATCCGAGCAGGAGATAAAGCGTCTTATCGACAGGTACCTTCCCATGATAATAAATCCTGCGGAGGCCTATCAGGCTTATGTTCAAAAGGGTATCGCAGGGGAAGAGATGGACGATCTGAGAGGTGAGGTCATAAACGGGATACGCCTGGTCAGCGAAGCCTGCACCAATCTTCTCAACAGACTGTTTGAGGATGGTATAGTGGATGCTTCAACGGATATTTCCGTACTGGAGATGATGCTGAAGCAGGACGGCCTTTTGGGGTCAGATATATAAGGAAGAAACTGCAAGTACATGTGCCGCCGTATGCGGCAGGGAGGAAAGAATGGAAGACAAAAACATCACCGAAGTAACGGGAGCCAACGAGACACCTGAAGCAAATACACAAGTGACCAATGCCGTAGAGGTGGCGGAGGCGGCAGCGCCTGTACAGGCTCAGGCACAGCAGGCGGTCCAGGAAGTGGACGAGAAATTCACACCTGAAGAAATGCAGAAGATCCGTCAGTTTGCCCAGACAATAGACCTTAAGGACACGGGAACGGTTCTCCAGTACGGCGTCGGAACTCAGCAGAAACTGGCGGAGTTCTCCGAGTCGGCTCTTGCAAGTGTAAAGACAAAGGAGCTGGGTGAAGTAGGCGATCTTCTGGCTGATCTGGTAACGGAGATCAAGACATCAGGCGAGGAGAAAAAAGGCATATTTTCTCTCTTCCAGAGTGCCGAAAAGAAGATCGAGCACAAGAAAGCCCAGTATGCGGAGAGCGAGAGAAACGTGGATAAAATTGCCGACGCCCTTCAGGATCATCAGGTGATTCTTATGAAGGACATCGCACTGCTGGACAAACTTTACGACAGGAACCACAGGTACTTCAAGGAGCTTTCCATGTACATCGAAGCAGGAAAGATCAGACTCCAGGAAGTCAGAGAAGGAGAGCTCGCAGAGCTCAAGGAGAAGGCGGAGCGCACAAAGCAGCCGGAAGACATCCAGGCCCTTGATGATCTGAACAACAAATGTGAGCGTTTCGAGAAAAAGATCTACGACCTTGAACTGACACGTACAGTGGCTCTTCAGATGGCTCCCCAGATCAGGATGGTCCAGAACAACGACACACTGATGTCCGAGAAGATTCAGTCGACCCTGGTGAATTCGTTGCCTTTGTGGAAGAGCCAGATGCTCCTGGCCCTTGGGCTTGCCCATTCTCAGGAAGCGGCAAAGGCGCAGCAGATGGTAACCGACGCAACCAACCAGATGCTCATTCAGAATGCGGAGACCTTAAAGGACGCCACGATCACCTCAGCTAAAGAATATGAGAGAGGTATCATAGATATGGAGACCCTCAAGAAAACTCAGACCAGCCTTATTACCACCATCGACGAGGTCATCAAGATCCAGGATGATGGAAGAGCCAAGAGGCGGGAAGCTGAAGCGGAACTGAAG
>CADBRY010000217.1 GCA_902797195.1 uncultured Eubacteriales bacterium | reverse complement strand
ACTTTTCTGGCCAGTTCCGGTTCGCTCTCAAGGTCGAATAACCGCGCTCTTCCGAAGATGATCACGCTTTTGATATTTAGAGCCCAGTCGTCACCCTCCCTGTATCCTTCGTCCATAACACAGAAAGAGACCTTGTCGCATGCCTTGATGGCATCTACCTTGTGGCCTGTTTTGGCTCCGTGGAAATATACCTTTCCGGTTTCTTCATCGAACCAGTGGGTCACGGGCATGCCGTAGGGATATCCATCCTCTCCGATAACGCTGAGCACTCCTCTTTTGGCTTCTTTCAGTACTTTGTAGCACTCCTCTTCCGTGAGCAGCTGCTTGAATCTTCGCATCTTCCTGAACATACTTTTCCTCCTTAGATCTTTCCTTTTCTTTTCACGGACTTGGGCAGTGCAATGGTGGGCACGGATATGCTGATCCCGGTCATAAGTTTGATAAGCCATATGAAGAATGCCAGCACCGCCAGGGGAATAACGCATGAAGTCACTATGAGCACGGCAATGGATTCGGTTATTCTGTTCAGCATCCCTTCAAACTCTTCCAGCTGCCCGTTGACGCCGTTTTTGAACTTGGCAAAATACTTCTGCAATGCGTTTTTGTCCTTGCTTTCCGAATTTTTTCGTATGTCCTCCGATTCCTTTTTCGCATCTTCTATAGTCTGCTTCATGGATTCCTGATAGCTTGCATCTATTTTTTCCGTCACAAATACGCTTATGGGTATCACAAGGAATATCATCAGCGCGAAGAGGATGAGTTTTACTCCTGCTTCCGTCATTTTATCCTTGGAAAAAAATCTGCTTAGGATGAGGACCAGACACGCGATGGGAATAATGACCTTGAACGCCACGATTCCCGTTATTCCCACCAGCCATTTTTCCACAAATATGGCCGCCAGTATGAACATGAAATAGCTGCTCATGTCGGCCATCTGATCGGCTATGGGAGTGCCTCCGTCTCCGGGTATGAGTGATATCGCCGTTGCTGCAGCCGCTGTTCCTGCCATCAGTTCCATAACATTGGTACGCTTATCGTCCAATGTGTTGTATACCCCGGTGAAGTTCCCCTCCGAGGAGGCTGCCTCCGAAATAAAGAAGAAGGATATCACGGCGATGACCGCAAATACCGCAATAAAAATTATCGTTGATCTGCGTCCTTCCTTTTCTGTCTGTTGCTTTTCCATTTTCACCTCCGCCCCTCGCATTCCATCATAACCGGGGATGCTATTTGATCAGACCCTCTTCCTTCATAAAGGATTTCATGATGTCCAGATCCACCTCGGACTCCTCAACGTCGCTTCGGGTAAGTTCCTCTTTCAGTTTTCCAAAGGCAACGATCGCCACGTTCATAGCCTCGTGAGTCCTGTCCCTCAGTTCACCCACATCCTGGCCGTTGACATTTCTGGATGAGGCTTTTTGGTAATCGTTCATCATCCGGTTTACCGTCGGCAGATATACCACCATGAATTTTCTTGTCCTGCCTGTAAGCTCCGGCTTCTCCTCCATGATATCGAATATATCGATTATGACGCTCTCAAGCTCTCTTGCCTTTGCACGAAGGTCGTACTCCTTCACGCTCTCGATAAAGCTCCTTATTGAGACAAGATAGCCCTGCTTCTTTGAGATGCCGTCTACGATCCTGCGCTGCTCTCCCCCTTCAAGGCCGGTTTTTTCTGCGGCTCTCGGATCGTACAGATCGAACTCCACAGACTCCGCGTGGTTCTTGAAACGGATCACGTTCATCGTCTTGAAGTGCCAGTCGTTGTTGAAGTCGTGGTAGAAGGAGATCTTCTTCGCCCTTCGCGGTCGCCAGTCGTTGACGTTGATGCGGATTTTCTTACCGTCGTATGTTATCAGCGCGAAACTCAGGACCCTGAAATGGAACCTGGTGGTGTTCTTCATGGTGAAGGTCATTTCCCTGGAATCCGAGTTGTACGTTCCTTCATATAGATGGGTGCACTGATATTCGATCCAATCCAGGATCTCCCTCATATCCTTTATCTCTTTGAGATACTTGTTCCTGCTTGAGGGCTCCATGGAATCTCCGTATTTGTCCACGATCTTCTGTATTTCGTCTATTCGCTTAACTATGTTGATCATTGGTTACCGCCTTCAGCTTAAAACAACTTTCAGGATCAGGGCAAAGGCAACGACTGCCAGTATCACAATGCCCGCCGTCATCAGGATCCTGCGGTTGCCGTCGGGACTCTTTTTATCCCTGTCGCCTTCCCCCTCATTGATCATCCTGAAATCGTGGTAGACCCTTTTGCTCTTTTCCTCGATCTTCTTTTTGTAAAGATCGGGATCCACCGTTATCATGACTTCCCTTTTGCCGGCGTCCTTGTCTGCTGCGGGATGAGTATCATCCTGAGAATCCGGTTCCGGCAGAGGCCGCTTCTCTTTTTCATATTCCAGCAATATCTCCGCCAACATGTCCTTGACAAATCTGACAGTGTCTTCGTACTCCTCGAAACCTCTGCCGTTGACTTTGAACTTGGGAAATGAAACTCCGTATTCTTTTTCTTCTTTTGTGATCACTGCCAAATAGCTATGCTTTGCCATGTGTGAATCTTCCTTTTTTTGCGTTGCTATATGCGTTTCTACAGAGCGGCGGCAACCTTTTCTCTGACCTCGGCCATATCAACCGTAGGCTCAAATCTTTCGATCACATTGCCCTCTCTGTCGATGAGGAATTTTGTGAAATTCCACTTTATATATGCCTTGTCTCCAAAGGTCTTGTTGTTCTTTTCAGCGAACTTGTTGAGGGCCGCATTCTTGATTCCCTTTCCAAAACCTTCGAAGGGTTTCTCCGTTGCCAGAAATGCAAAGAGCGGGTCTGCCGTTTCCCCGTTCACATCTATCTTCGCAAACTGCGGAAATTCCGTTCCGAATTTCACCGTGCAGAATTCGTGGATCTCATCATCGGATCCCGGCGCCTGATTGGCAAACTGGTTGCACGGAAAATCGAGGATTTCAAGTCCCTGTTCCCTCATCTCCTTGTACATCTCTTCCAGTGGTTCGTAATGAGGCGTGAACCCGCAGCCCGTAGCCGTATTTACGATAAGAAGCACCTTCCCCTTATACTCAGAAAGATTTATGTCATTTCCCTGTCTGTCTTTTACGTT
>CADBRY010000216.1 GCA_902797195.1 uncultured Eubacteriales bacterium | reverse complement strand
GAAGATGGAAAGGCAACGCTGACCGTGGTGTGGTCCAGCTCCAACTACGATTACATGATCGTGGACGGAGAGAAATACGATCCTGTAAACACTGAAGGAAACTCAACTTTTGAGATCCCCATCAAAGTGCTGAACGAGGCATTTGCCGTTACGGCGGATACCACCGCCATGAGCAAGCCCCATGAGATCGAATATAATTTTAAATGTGAGCTGTTGAAGTAACGGCGGTAAAACCAGATCAAAAGGAAAGGATGGGGCCCGGGTGCGGACCCCGTGGTGAAGGCATGGAAAAAGGAAAAGCATATGGAGTAGGCGTGGGGCCGGGAGATCCGGAACTGATGACCCTCAAGGCGGTGCGCCTTATAAAAGAGAACCAGGTGTTCGCATTCCCGGGGAAAGACCCTAAGGAATCGGTGGCGTACAAGATAGCCGTTGAAGCGGCTCCCGAACTTGCGGAGAAGGAACTGATATCCATCTACATGCCCATGACCATGGACAGGGACGCGCAGAAAAAATCTCATCGTGAGGGAGCGGATATCATAGAAAAGTATTTGGATGAAGGTCGCAACGTGGTCTATCTGACTCTGGGCGATTCCACGATCTACTGCACTTTTTCATACCTGCAGAAACTGATTGAAGAGGACGGATACGAGACTGAACTTGTAAGCGGCATAACATCTTTCTGCGCGGCAGCCGCAAGACTTGGAATACCCATCGTGGAGTGGAACGAAGTCATGCATGTGGTGCCCGCCGCTCATAAACTGGAATCAGGTCTGGAACTTCCGGGAAACTATGTGCTTATGAAATCCGGAAGCCACATGGAGGAAGTGAAGGGCATACTCAGGGAAAGCGGCCGTAAGACTCAGATGGTGGAGAACTGCGGAATGCCTGATGAAAAAATCTACCGCAGCGTGGAGGAGATCCCCGATGAAGCGGGATATTTCTCTCTGATAATCGCCAAGGAATAAAAACGGAACGGACAGTGCATTGATAGAACTTAAGAATCTGACAAAAAAATTCGGAGACTTTACCGCGGTGGACGGTCTGGATTTCAAAATCGAGACCGGAGAATTCTTCGGGCTCCTTGGACCCAACGGTGCGGGAAAGACAACGACTATAAGCATGCTTTCCACCGTGCTTCTGCCAACCTCGGGAGAGATCAGGATCGACGGGCAGAAGCTGGACCGTAAAGCTTCAACTGAGAAGAGCAAGCTTAGCGTAATAACTCAGGAATACTCCATGCGTCAGGACATGACGGTGGACGAAGTCATGGAATACCAGGGCCGGCTCTACTATATGAAGAAAAAGGACATTCGGGAAAAGAGCCGGCAGCTTCTGGAATTCGCCGGCCTTTCCCCGTACCACCACAGGGTGGTCAGATATCTTTCCGGCGGAATGAAGCGAAAGCTGATGATCTGCAGAGCCCTTATGACCGAGCCGGAAATATTGCTTTTGGATGAGCCTACAGCGGGAATGGATGCCATATCCCGGCGGCAGATGTGGAACCTGCTGCGCCAGCTTCACGGACAGGGGATCACCATCCTTCTTACAACTCATTACATCGATGAGGCACAGTCCCTTTGCGAGAGGGTCGCACTTATAGACAACGGAAAACTGGATATTATCGACACGCCGGATAATCTTATAGAAAATCTTGGAGCTTTTGCCGTTGATGAAACTGCAGAGGACACGATCAAGAGTCTGTATTTTCATGAGCGGGATGAGGCTATAGAACACCTTTCCAAAATAGGCGATGGAGCTGTGTTCAGAAACACCACGCTGGAAGACGTATTTGTGGAAAGGATAGGAAAACGACTTTAAACTGATATGGGAATCCTTGCTGTACTTTGGGAAAAATGGAGAGAGTTTCGAAGAGACTTTTATAAGATTACATTGGCTGCGGTCATCACCCCGCTGATGTATCTTATAGTTTTTGGACTTGGGATCCAGACCACATCCCACGGGGAACCCTATCTTAATTTTCTGATCCCGGGGATCGTTTCTCTGTCGACCATGACAGGCAGTTTCAGCGCGGTGGCACAGAACATGAGCGTCCAGAGGCTGTACGAGAAAGCCCTGGATCAGGTCATGGTTTCTCCAACACCTCTCTGGCAGTTTATTCTGGGCCAGGTAATTGGAGGAAGTCTCAGAGGCATGTATGCGGGAGGGCTGATACTCCTGCTGACGATGCCGATCCGAACGGGCCTGATATTCAACGGATGGTCCGTTATGATCATGTTTTTGAACGGTCTGGTATTTGCCACTCTGGCTCTGGTCCTGTCATTTCTGGCGAAGAGCTACACCGACGCTCCCAGATACACCGCCTACATAATCACGCCAATGTCATTTCTCTGCAACACCTTTTTCTCCACGGATCAGATGCCCATGGGGATAAGGCAGGTGGTGGCGGTCTTGCCCCTTTCCCAGACCAGCGGAATGATAAGGAGCATATCGGGAGGACTGGGATTCGATCCTGCAGGGATAGTGGTGCTGGTTATATACCTGATAATATTTTCCCTGATATCCGTTGCCTTTGTATATAAAAAGAAGAACTTATGATTAACAGGAAGAATGATATGGAGAAAGCGCTGTTGGTAGTAAGCTTCGGAACATCTCACAGGGAGACCCGGGATGAGACCATCGGAGCAATTGAAACTTATCTTGCAAAGGCAATGCCTCACAGGAAACTGTACCGTGCATGGACCAGCCGGTTCATCATAAAGAAACTCAAAGAAAGAGACGGCATTGAGATCGATACCGTGGACCGGGCCATCGACAGGATGATCGACGACGGGATCAAGGATCTGCTCATCGTTCCCACCCATATGATCGGCGGATCGGAAAACCAAAAGATGATGACCATAATCAGGGAAAAACTGGCGGAAAGCCACGGGGAATGTGGATCGGTGGCGGAGACCTCCGGACATGAGGGGCCGGAAGCAGGACCCTTCGACAGGGTGAGGGTAAGCAGGCCTCTGCTGGATACCCCCGAAGACCTGGGAAAACTGGTGGAAGTTGTGGCAGGAGAACTGCTGGCCGGCCCGGAAGAGACCGGTCAGGAACTGCCGGCCGGCGGCCGGGAAAAGACCCTGGTGCTTATGGGACACGGCTCAGGAGACAGGCCGGAAGCCAACGAAATATATGTCAGGCTGGAAGAAGAATTCCACAGACAGGGATATCCCAACGTGTTGGTGGGAACGGTGGAAGGTGAGCCGGGGCTTGAACAGGTTCTTGAGAAAATCAAATCAGATGAGGTCATGATCGCACCGCTGATGATAGTGGCAGGG
>CADBRY010000215.1 GCA_902797195.1 uncultured Eubacteriales bacterium | reverse complement strand
GTGAGCCACCGGCGGATACGGAATTCTTCTTTTTCTATTTCCTCCTCCAGGCCTTCCATCTGTCCCTGAAGGCGGTCCATCTCATCATCGGATCTAAGCTGCCAGGTTATGGACATATAGTCTTCCGAGGACTTCTCAAGGACCGGAATGTCTTCGATCATTTTTATTCGATCGGAATCGTGTTTGTTTACGGTTATGTCGAACTTGGGTGTCAGGTTCAGTCCGAATTCTTTTTTTATTTCTCCCGCCTTTTCCCTGCGCTGTTTGCGCAGATGGCGTTCAGCTTCTTTTTTCTCTCCCCTGAGCTTTGCGAGTTCTTCCGAAAAACTGTCATATATGTAGAAGGTGCTCACCCTGCTTCCCTCAGGATCCAGATAGTCAAGGATCCTGGTCATGTCATCGGGTATGAAATCATCGGGGAAGGTCTTCTCTTCGTTGAGTCTGCGCAGCTTGTCCATCTGCAGAAGCAGGATCTTCAGCTCGTAGATCTCCACTACGCTCAAGGTGGTGTCCCTGCTTTTTTCAAGGGTCAGGGAGTTGTCCTTGACCAGCATCAGCGTCTCTTTCAGCTGTCCTGTCAGAGCCTCATCGCTCCTGACGATCTCCTGCACATCCTCTATCTTCTTGAATTCTGTTCTCAGTTCCTCCTCCCGGCCGGGCAAAAATGGCACATAGGCGCGAAGTTTTTTTCTGCCGTAAGGAGTGAGTATGTTCAAAGATGCGAATACATGGTCAAGACCCGTTTCTCTTTTTGTCTTTTCGCTGGCAAGTTCCTTGTTCACTGTCTACTCCATAACATCGATAACGGGAATGTCCGGTATTGCTTTCTGCATCGCCTCCACAAGGGAGCGCTGATCGAATCTGTAGCCCAAAGGGGATGTGGGGTTGACTGTGACCGCAGCAACATTTATGGGCTCCAGTACTTTCACATCCAGTCCCCTTTTTCTCAGTTTCCTCCACAGATTGGGTTCGAAGAATACCCTGGTTGCATCTCTGAGAACGAAGACGGTCTCCTTCAGCTTTCTTCCTTCTATTCCCTCAATGGATCCGGGTATGAATGCGCCGGGCATGAACACATGGCTGACACTTTCATCTATCCTGGAAGCCAGGATCCTGCCTGCCCCAAGCCCGCTGACAAGATCCAGTTCTTCACACTGACCATTTCTTATCAGCAGGATCCTGTCTTCATCCTTTCGGGACTCAATGATCTTCCTGGCTTCACCTTCCTCAAGGGCCGGCAGCCTGCAGACCTCCACCGTGTGGGCGGTCTCCTCCACCACGCTGTTCATCCTCCTTGAGAGAACGGCTCCCGTAGAAAGGACGATGGCATCGGATGTTTCAGGGGCAGCTATGGTTTTTCGGTCGATGGCTCCGTCTATTATCACCACCTGGGCCCCGTAGTCGATCATCTTGCGACACAGACTCTCATGCTGAGTATTGATCACGGGGCCGGCGATCTGTACATATCCGGAATCAGCCACCCTGCAGATGAGGATGGGACCCAGAGATGTTCCGAATTCCGTTTCCTCCAGTATCTCCAATCCCGCATCTGCCAGATCATAGAGTTGGACCGGGACCGAAACTACAGTATCTTCTTCCAGGTATATGCTGGGTTTGTCAGTTCCGGTCACCAGATCGGTCCTTTCGCCATCGCGGCCGGTGGATGTGACTCCCAGTCTTATCTCTTCATCCATTCCTTCCTGGATGAGATAATTGAGAGTCGTTGTCTTTCCTGCATTTTTGGCCATGCCCACAATGGCTATTCTTTTGTATTTGGTCGACAGTTCTCTGAGCACTACTTTTTATTTCTCTCGTGTCTGAGAAGTCCCATGGGTTCCATGGACATTCTGTCGCCTTCCGCAAGTCCCGCCACGCCTTCATATCTGTATTCGTCAACAGGCTTGCAGTTCTCATAGCTGCACTGAAGTTTCGGCAGCATCGTGGGTTCGGTGTATGTGGTGATGACGCCTTCGTAGTTTCTCAGGATCACCTTGTCGGGAGTCTGAGAGATCACATACTGAGGCATTACGGGAGTCTTGCCGCCGCCTCCCGGAGCATCCACAACGAATGTGGGCACCGCATATCCCGAGGTATGTCCTCTGAGACCTTCGATGATCTCGATTCCCTTGGACACCGGAGTTCTGAAGTGTTCGATACCCATGGAAAGATCGCACTGATAGATGTAGTAAGGACGAACTCTGTTCTTCACCAGGTGATGCATCAGATTTCTCATTACATGCACATCATCGTTGACCCCTCTCAGGAGAACGCTCTGATTTCCCAGAGGTATGCCCGCGTCCGCAAGCTTGCGGCATGCTTCCATTGCTTCGGGAGTCATTTCCTTGGGATGGTTGAAGTGAGTGTTCAGCCATATGGGGTGGTACTTTTTAAGCATATTCACCAGATCGTCGGTTATTCTCTGAGGCATTACCACGGGAACTCTTGATCCGATACGTACGATCTCCACGTGGTCGATCTTTCTCAGCTCAGAGATAATGTATTCAAGCACGTCGTCTTCAACACAAAGGGCATCTCCTCCCGAGAGCAGAACGTCTCTTACCACCGGCGTCCTCTTGATGTAATCGATGCAGGCGTTGATGTCTTCCATGCTTCTGGCACCGTCGGTCTCACCGGCCACCCTTCTTCTTGTACAGTGTCTGCAGTACATTGAGCACTGGTCGGTGATGAGGAAGAGCACCCTGTCCGGATATCTGTGGGTAAGTCCCGGCGCCGGAGAGTCCTCGTCTTCGTGAAGAGGATCCAGCATATCCGCATCGGACTGATGGGTCTCTGCGATAACGGGAACCGCCTGGCGTCTTACGGGGCAGCCTTCGTCATCGGGATCCATAAGGGATGCGTAGTATGGAGTTATTCCCACACGGAAACCGTTTATTACCTTTTCGATGTCCGCTTCTTCTTCCGGAGTAAGATTTACTACCTGTTTGATCTCCTCCACGGTATGCAGGCGGTTTTCCACCTGCCAGTGCCAATCATTCCACTGTTCTTCCGTAACATCTTTGAAGAGGGGTATATCTTTCCAGTTTCTGATAGCCATTTTTATTACCTCATCTCTTTCTTATCTGCTGTCCATTAACTGTCGATGGATCGACTTTTATGCGTACATCTCCGCAAAGAGATCGCGGAGTCCCTGGTGTTCTCTCAGCACCTGAAGTGTGATCTCTGCGTGTCCCTTTGTATATCCGTTACCTACCATCATGTTGACATCCTTGCCAACGCCTTCCGCTCCCAGAGCAGCCTTTGTGAAGCTGGTTGCCATTGAGAAGAAGTATACTGTTCCGTCATCCTTGCAGGACAGAATGGATCCCATTTCCGTGTTCTCAATGCTTACGCAGTTGATGACCACGTCGCAGAGTTCACCATCGGTGAGTTCCATGATCTTCTCATACATGCCCACTGCATCGGTAGCATCCATGTGGAAGTATTCATCCGCAAGGTCCAGCTTTCTCGCT
>CADBRY010000214.1 GCA_902797195.1 uncultured Eubacteriales bacterium | reverse complement strand
TGCCTGAGGAAGAGTCATCTCCGGAAACATACGAGGATGAACTGAAAGAACTTCACGACTATGAAAAGGATCCTGACAGGATGCTCAAAAAAAACAGACCTGTGATCAGGCCTGCAGAAGACAGAGGATTGGACTACGAGCAATACCTGCGCATACTTCTGTTTTTTAAAGATGAACCTCAGACGGTTTTAAGAGCACTGGATCTTATCCAGATAAACGTCCGAAAGGATCACGATGGAGCATTTTTGATAGGGGAACAATCCACGGGTATTTCTATGGAGGTCAAGGCAAATGGGAGAAGCTTCCAACAGGATAAAACCTATTAAAAGCAGGCGGGGATCCTATGTTCTTGAGACCGCCGTCATACTTCCTCTCATTGTTCTTTGCATCCTTTCCCTTGGATACTTCACCAGGGTTCTGGGAGTCTGGGAAAACTGCTTTTACTGCGCCCTGGATGAAACGGGCAAAGCCCAGGCAATGGCCTGGGACGGCGCCTCTATCTATGGAGCCAAGCTGAGGATCGAGAACAGGCTTGACAAGAGCGAGCTTAGGCCATCGGCCTTTGAAGTGAGGACATTCATCCCTGAGATGACTCTTGGAGGAAGAGACCGCGTCAGCTCATACAATCTTTCGGCCAAAGTGGAGATGAAACTTCCTGTGGGTTTTTCCCGGGACTTTGATTTTAACGCACCCATAGTTTACCGTGGCTTTCTTGGGCGAAACATGACGGGAGATCCGCTGGGAGTAAGTGGTCTGGAAAACGGTGTTCCAGGCGACCCCGCCTATATCTTCCCCGCTTACGGCAAAAAGTATCACAAAGAAACCTGCACCTATGTCAAAGCATCTGTCCATGCGGAGAGACTGAATTCTTCACTGCGCAGCCGATATGATCCATGTAAGGCCTGTCATTCCGGCGACATACCCGACGGGAGTATCGTGTTTTGTTTCAGCAGTTCCGGCAGCTCCTATCACAAGGCCAGCTGCAGGACCATCGACAGACATGTGATAGTCATGGACAAAGGTGAAGCTGCCGACAAGGGCTACACTCCCTGCAGTAAATGCGGGAATTGAAGAGGCTGGAACTACAGGAGGCTGGAATTAAGGAGGAGAGGAAAATGAAAAACACTGAATACAATTATACTTTTGATTCGGGGCAGATATTCCCCCATGAGATAGAAATGATAAGCAGAGGCAGCTGCAGTATGTTCTTTGACACTACCTTTGTCTACGATTCGACGGGCATAACTGCAGTTTACGATTGCAGCGGATTCAAACCTCTGTCAGAGTATCGCATAGAACATACTTCCGATGTTTTATACATACTGGAGAAGACTCTGATCATATTGCAGAGCTGCCGGGAGTATATGCTCATCCCCGAGCGGATCCTTCTGGCCCCTGAAACTGTTTTTTATCGACAGGACACAGGAGATGTAAAGATCGCCTTCATCCCCATCAAAGGCGGCGAAAGCGATCTTCACAGGAGCATATTGAGTTTTCTAATAGGAATAAAAAAGGATGTGTGCGATTCCATGCTGACTTATCTGAACGTGTTCGCCCACAAATCCTGCAACGACAACCTGGACATAGACGACATGCTTACCCTTGTAGGTTTTCTCAGAAGACAGCTGGATACGAAGCTGAAAGAAATAGCGTGAAGGGGCGGTAAAGATAATCACGTGAAAAAAACCGGGAGAACCAACATGCGCTGAGGCACTGTGATTCTCCCATGTTTTATTTGCCTTTTGTTTGGCCCTCTTTTTAGCCTTCTATGGCGATGTATTTAGGTTCTTCGACCTTCTTTGGAGCTTCCTTGGGGAAGGCCAGCTTGAGGACCCCGTCTTCAAATCTGGCTTTGACCTCTTCTTCGGGAGTATCTTCTCCCACATAGAAGCTTCTGCTCATGGAGCCCGAATAGCGCTCTCTTCTCAGGAATTTGCCCTGATCGTCCTTGACCTCTTCATCGGATTCCTTTGAAGCGCTTACAGTCAGATATCCATCCTTCAGCTGTACCTTCACATCGTCCTTCTTGTATCCGGGGATCTCGATGTCCAGCTCAAAGCCTTCCTCGTTCTCCTTGATATCCGTCCTCATAAGGTTGGATGTGTTCTTGCTGCAGGCGATCCTGTCCACGCTGGGAAATCCGAAATCGTCCATAAAGCTGTCAAATAATCTCTCTCCAAAAACTGTTGGCATTAACATACTAATCCCTCCTTTATGTATATGTTATATATGTCTAATACCCCTTTCGATAGTAATATAACACAGTTATTAGCACTCGTCAAGAGTGAGTGCTAATATTTTTTCAGAAATTCTATCGCAAGGTCGAGGGATTCTTTTGTTCTGAATCCTTTTGTTCCGTGCCCTTCCCCTTTCAACACATATCTGGTTGATGGTATCCCCGCTTCTTTCAGACTGTTGTGCAGGTGCAGACTCTGGGACGGGGACACCAGCAGGTCTTCGTCTCCATGAAAATGAATAAATGGCGGCTCATCGCCGTCGATGTATGTACACGGATCCGCCTTCTCGTCTCCTTTCGGATCTTCTCCAAGAGCCTTTTCACTGTACACTCCATAGACAAACTGACTGTCGGAGCTCTCAGGTCTGTGGTGAGCTTCGATGGCCGCCTCCTCGTAGTCCGCCTTGTTGTTTGCAATGTCGCAAAGTCCGTAGTAATTTGCAACGGCCCTGATATCCTCAGGC
>CADBRY010000213.1 GCA_902797195.1 uncultured Eubacteriales bacterium | reverse complement strand
GAGCTGTATTACATAGGTGATGCAAGCATATTGAAGGAAAGATGCATTTCGGTCATAGGATCCAGAACCACCACCGTCTACGGGAGAAATACCGCACGATCCATAGGGCGAAGACTTGGAGAACTTGGAGTTACAGTTGTAAGCGGCATGGCGTCGGGGATCGATACCTGCGCCCATGAGGGAGCTATGTCCTCGGGAGGAAATACCATCGCGGTGCTTGGATGCGGGGTGGATGTGTGCTATCCAAGGGACAACCTTCCTCTTAAACAGAGAATAGAAAAGTTGGGGCTGGTGATATCCGAGTATCCGCCTGGAACGGAACCCATGGCTTTTCGCTTTCCCCAAAGGAACCGGATAATAAGCGGTATTTCCGAGGCCACGGTGGTGGTCCAGGCGAGAAATGATTCGGGGTCCCTGATCACTGCGGAGCTTGCGGCGGAACAGGGCAGGGACGTTTTTTCCGTACCGGGAAACATAGACAGCCAATACAATCTTGGAAGCAACAAACTCCTTCAGGAGGGTGCGGTGCCCATTGTGAGAATATCGGATATAGCCGAAATCCTCGGTATAAAAAATGTGGGAAATAAATCCATGATAAGCAACCTTACACCTCTTGAACAGATGATACTCAGCACGATAAAAGAGAGGGGTGAAATGTCCCCGGATGAGCTTTGCATCAGGCTCAAAGACACTCCTCAGAGAATAACACCCGCATTGTCGGTTTTGGAAATAAAGGGATTTTTGTGTTCGGCGTCGGGAAAATTTTTTCTTGCAAAGGAATAACAATGCTCATATAATCGGTTACTGTAAAGATGTGAGAGGACAGGCAGGAGGTGCTAATGGCTTCTAATAAAAATCTGGTAATCGTAGAATCCCCGTCCAAGGCAAAGACGATAGGCAAGTTTCTCGGCAGCAGATACAAGGTGGTTGCATCTGTGGGACACGTCAGAGATCTTCCTAAAAGCAAGCTGGGTGTAGATATAGAAAACGACTTCGAACCGGGATATATAAACATTCGCGGCAAGGGCGATGTTATCAAAATGCTTAAGAAGGAAGCTTCAAAAGCTTCAAAGGTCTATCTGGCCACTGACCCGGACAGAGAAGGTGAGGCAATATCCTGGCATCTTGAAAATATACTTGGTATAGATCCTGAAGAACCCTGCAGGATAGTTTTTAATGAAATAACAAAGAATGCCATCAAAGAAGCTGTAAAGAATCCGCGAGCTGTGGATATAAAACTGGTAGACGCTCAGCAGGCCAGAAGAGTTCTTGACAGGCTTGTGGGATACCAGATCTCTCCCCTTCTGTGGGCAAAGGTCAGAAGAGGATTGAGTGCCGGAAGAGTCCAGTCTGCTGCACTGAAGATCATATGTGACAGAGAAAAGGAGATCCAGGCCTTCGTGCCGGAGGAATACTGGACAATAACCGCTGACTTCAAAGGCGAACCTCCTTTCTCGGCAAAACTGGTCAACAAAAACGGAAAGAAAATCGTAATAAATAATAAGGAAGAAAACGATGCCGTTCTCGGTGAATTGAGAAGGGGCAGTTTTGTTGTGGAGAACATCGAAGAAAAGGACAGGATGAGGAGACCTTTCGCTCCCTTCACAACAAGCAGCCTTCAGCAGGATGCGGCAAACAAACTCAACTTCACAACCAGAAAAACAATGATGGTGGCCCAGCAGCTCTACGAGGGTATCGATCTTAAAGGCATGGGTACCGTAGGTCTGGTCTCATACATAAGAACAGACTCCGTCAGGATCTCCCAGGAGGCGAAGGCTGCGGCGAAGGAATACATAATCTCAAACATGGGCAAAGAGTATTACAGTGACAATCCTTACAGGAATAAAAAGGGAGAGGTCCAGGATGCTCACGAGGCCATAAGACCCAGTAATATGGAACTTGAACCCGATTCCATCAAGGACCAGCTCACAAAGGATCAGTACAACCTCTACAGACTCATCTGGAACAGGTTCGTGGCAAGCCAGATGGCTCCGGCCAGATTCAAGGCCGTTACGGTGGATATATCCAACGGAGCCTATGAGTTCAGGGCAAACGGATCCAAGCTGCTCTTCGATGGCTTTTTAAGGGTCTATGATTCATCCAAGAACGACGAGGATAACCGCTGGCTCCCCAATATGGAAAAGGGCGAGGAGCTTACTGCGACGGATATAAAAGGTGAGCAGAATTTCACTCAGCCTCCCGCAAGGTTTACGGAAGCAAGCCTTGTTAAAGATCTTGAGGAAAAAGACATAGGAAGGCCAAGCACCTATGCCACCATAGTGGGAGCGCTGATCGAGAGAAAGTACGTGGGACGGGAGAAGAAATCTCTGGTGCCCACAGAACTTGGCTTTACCGTCACCAACATTCTCTCTGAGTACTTCAAGGAAATAGTGGATACGGGATTCACGGCAAAGATGGAAGAAAAGCTTGATGATGTTGAGACAAAAGGTATAAGATGGAAGAGTATCATCGAAGACTTCTACGTTGGCTTTGCAGAAGAACTGGAGAGAGCCCAGAAAGAAATAGACCGCATGGAGCAGGAGGTAATAATAACCGATGAGATCTGCGAAAAATGCGGAAAGCCAATGGCCATAAAGCACGGAAGATTCGGAGAATTTCTGGCATGCACAGGCTATCCCGAGTGTGACAACACCAGGACCATAGTAACCAAGGTGGGTGTAAAATGCCCCCTGTGCGGCAAAGATATAATAGAAAAAAGAAGCAGAAAGGGACGGGTGTTCTACGGATGCTCCGGATATCCCGACTGTAAAAACGTTTACTGGAACAAGCCGGTGGACAAAAAGTGTCCGGAGTGCGGAAGCCTTCTGGTCATGAAGAAAACAAAAGGACATGAACTGGCCTGCTCTAACAAAGAGTGCGGCTACAAGGAGTAAAGCAGGAATAACGAAGGGAGATTAAAATGGGACAATTTCATGCAACGACCATAGTTGCTGTAAGACGGGGGGAAGATGACATTTGCATAGGCGGCGACGGCCAGGTGACCATGGGAGAAACCGCCATCATGAAGAACGGGGCGAAGAAGGTAAAAAAGATATACCGCAATTCCATCCTTACCGGTTTTGCGGGATCTGTTGCAGATGCCTTTTCACTTACGGAAAAATTCGAAAGCAAACTTGACGAGCACGGCGGCAACCTTAAGAGAGCCGCAGTAGCTCTCGCACAGCTCTGGAGATCCGACAAAGCCGTAAGAAATCTTGAGGCCCTTATGATCGTGGCCGACAAGGAAGATCTTCTGATAATTTCAGGCACGGGGGAGGTCATTGAACCGGACCAGCCCTTCGTTGCCATTGGATCCGGCGGCAACTACGCCTATGCGGCGGCCAATGCTCTTTACAACAACACCGATCTGGGTGCTGAGGATATAGTGAGAAAATCTTTGGAGATCGCCGCATCCATCTGCGTTTACACCAATGACAACATTTCAGTTGAGAGATTATAGGAGGCGAAATCATGGCAAATAAACTTTATCAGATGACGCCTAAAGAGATAGTGGGCGAACTGGATAAATACATTATAGGACAGGACGATGCAAAGAAATCCGTGGCTATCGCCCTGCGTAACAGATACCGCAGAAGTCTGCTCTCCGATGAAATGAGAGAAGAGATAACGCCAAAAAACATCCTTATGATGGGACCTACGGGCTGCGGTAAAACAGAGATAGCAAGAAGACTGGCAAAGCTTATGGACGCACCTTTTGTAAAGGTGGAAGCCACCAAGTTTACCGAGGTGGGCTACGTAGGCAGAGACGTTGATTCAATGGTCAGGGATCTGATGGAGGCTTCCATAAGGATCACCAAGCAGGCCATGCTGGAAGAGAAATACTCCGTTGCCGATGAACTGGTGGAGGAGAGAATAATAGAGGCTATCATTCCCGGAAAGAACAGCAGAGTCAGCAACCAGACCAATCGGGGTCCCTTTGATTTTCTCCTGGGTAACAGCGGATATGTGAGCCAGAAGGAGCAGTATGAACAGCAGCAGGCCGCCGGAAACAGCGAAGAGGAAATGGATACGGAACTTGCCAGAGAGCAGGTAAGGCAGCAGCTTAGAGAGGGCCTTCTTGAGGAGCAGTATATCGAGATACAGGTAACGGATACCCCGAAGACCAACCAGCTGGATATGGGCAACGAAGGGATGAGCATAGCCATCGGAAACATATTCGGCGACATGGCTCCCAAAAAGAAAAAGAACAAAAAGGTGAAGGTCAAGGATGCCCGCAAGATCCTCAGAGAAGAGGAGGCTCAGAACCTGATAGACATGGATCAGGTGACCGATGATGCTCTGGCGAATGCGGAGCAGAACGGGATCATCTTTATCGACGAGATAGATAAAATAGCATCCGGCTCCGGATACAGAAGCGGTGCGGACGTTTCCAGAGAAGGTGTCCAGAGAGACATCCTTCCCATAGTTGAAGGAAGCGTAATAAACACGAAACACGGCCCTGTAAAAACCGATCACATACTGTTCATCGGAGCAGGGGCATTTCATACCGCAAAGCCAACGGATCTTATTCCCGAACTGCAGGGTAGATTTCCTATCAGAGTCGAACTTGAGAACCTGGACAAGGATACCTTCGTAAAGATCCTGACCAAGCCGGAAAATGCTCTTTTGAAACAGCATAAGGCATTGCTTGAGACAGAGGGGATCGAAGTGGAATTCACCGACGAGGCTGTTGATGAGATAGCTGAAATGGCCTTCCTTATGAATGAGCAGACCGAGAATATAGGTGCAAGAAGACTCCATACCATATTGGAGAGGCTACTGGAAGATATTTCCTTCAATATTCCCGACATGGAAGAAGAAAAAATCGTTATCGACAGAACGTATGTGAAGGAGATATTTGAAGAGAAGATCCATCCTGAGGACATAGACAGGTTTATACTGTAAGATCAGACCGGAAATTGGTTTTACCAGACAAATTAACATAATTTTTAGAAAAATCAAAAAATACTGTTGCATTTGTTAAAAAAATGATTATAATGAACGTGACTACTCATACTGTTGCAGATTTAAGCGAGGTAGACCATGAGCGATATTTTAACAGATGTAAGAAAACTAAACTGGCTTCTGCAGGAGAGTCCTACCGGAGCCTTTTCATTTAATGAAATGTGCAAGATTCTGAGCGAAGTGCTGGATGCCAATGTGTATGTTGCCAATCGCGATGGAAAGGTGGTCGGTGTCGCTTATCAGGTGGAATCTGACAAAAACACCATAATAGATAGCGAGACCGGAGAGGAAGTTTTCCCCGGAGAATACAATGATGAGTTCCTGAAGATAAAGGAAACTCTCGTCAACTTCACCGGAGATGAGATACTGGATGTATTTAAATACGACTACGACACCGTAGACAAGATACACATGGTCATCCCCATAATGGGAGGCGGTCAAAGATGGGGGACTATGATCCTTGTCAGGTATGAAAACAAATATACCGATGAGGATACGGTTCTGGCCGAGTACGGGGCTACGGTAATCGGCGTGGAGATGCAGCGCCGCAAGACGGAAGAGGAACAATCCGATGCCAGAGATGTTGCAATGGTCAGAATGGCTGTGGGGACCCTGTCCTATTCCGAAGTGGAAGCTGTCAGGCAGATCTTTGCCGAACTGGATGGAGACGAGGGTCTGTTGGTAGCCAGTAAGATCGCCGATAAATCCGGGATAACAAGATCCGTGATAGTAAATGCTCTCCGCAAACTTGAGAGTGCCGGGGTGATCGAGTCCAGATCTCTGGGAATGAAGGGAACGAGAATCAAGATCATCAACAGGAGATTCAAAGACGAGTTGGAGGAAATGCAGGAATAGCTGAAGACACCACATGGAGTTATATAGAACGATAAAAGAAAGGGCAGAGGCGGAGATCGTGATCGAGAGATCCCGTTTTATAGCCCATATTTCCCCAGTCGGCAGCCGCGAGGAGGCCGATGATTTTATTGCACAGATAAGAAGCGATCACAGGGACGCGACACACAATGTGCCTGCAATGGTAATAGGGGAAAAGCAACAGATTCAGTGGGGCAGCGATGACGGAGAGCCTCAGGGCACCTCCGGTGCACCCATGGTGCAGATGATAGTGTCGGAAGGCCTCACAAATCTCGTGATCGTAGTGACCCGCTATTTTGGCGGAATAAAGCTGGGCACAGGGGGCCTTGTAAGGGCATATACAAGCGCTGCAAGAGCGGCCATTGAAGCGGCCGGCATCTGCAGAGTATGCAGCATGGGAAGCTTAAAAGTGGCTGTGGACTATTCTTCCTTTGAGAAGATACGCAATATGGCATCAGAGGCAATCGAAGAGGACAGTGCATCATTTGTGATCGACGAAACGGAATACACCGACAAGGTGACCATGGACCTGCTTACTCATGAGGAGAATGTACAGGCTCTGGAAGAAAGGATAAAGAATATCACCAACGGGAAAATGAAGGTTGAGGAAGTGTCCCGGGTGGTAAGAAAAATGGATTGATACTCATATCAGATCCGAGGAGTTTTTGAAGATAGATTTGACCGGTTTTTAATGACTTTTTGTTGACAGACAACTTGTCATACTGCATAGTAAATAAATGTGTCGGGTGTGATTTGACACCGGATGATCATTTGCCGGGCTGGCGTGGCTCAATGGTAGAGCAGCTGATTTGTAATCAGCAGGTTGGGGGTTCGATTCCCTTCGCCAGCTCCAAAAATAATTATTGGACATTATAAATCTTTGTGTTATAATATCCTACGCACGACAATGTCGAGG
>CADBRY010000212.1 GCA_902797195.1 uncultured Eubacteriales bacterium | reverse complement strand
CGAGGGTCGACGCACCATCCGCTGTGGTATAACTGCCTCTGTTTACAATGATCTTGCCGTTGTAGAGTTCCATTTGCGAAAAATACTCGTTGCCACCGGTACCCTCACCTTCGAAATTATAGCCGCAGGGCTCGAATGGAATGACAGTTTTTCCGTTTTTATCGACTACTCCCACCTCATCCGGATCGCCTGGATCATCATAGTTCTCTCTGGAAGGATCGCCATTAAATACAACAGAAAGCCCATCTGCGTGATCCAGAACACTGTTATATTTACAGGGTAAAAGTGAGTTGCCTTCCGGATCTATGAGACCGAATTTTTCTCCGTCCATGGAAACGCAAGCGAAAGGCGCGCCTCCGTGTTCTGTGAACCCTTCCACCTTCTTGTATTTTGGCTCTACGACGGTCTCGCCTTCGTAGTTTATGTAACCCCATTTGTCGTTTTCAAACTGCACCGCGAGCAAGGGGGCGGGACGAAGAGCTGTGGTATACAGAGAATAGCCGATATCCTTGAAACCGGATTCTGTAACTTCCTGTACATTTCTATACCTTTCTATACACGGAAGCCGCGGAACTTTTACAGGCTGCTCAGTGGACGGAGCCGCTGCCACAGGCCACTCAGTGAGCGGAGCTGCGGCTAGCTATAAAACTGCGAACATACGCAGTTTTCTTATTAGATATGTATAGTTTTTGTAGGAAGAAATGAGTTAAATGAGTTCATTATTCATATTAATTGTGCTTATACATAGATAAAACAGAGGCATTAACGCGATAAATGTCATTTTATGTAGATAAAATATACATTTCCCTTTTATAATCCTCAATAGTTCACAGTTTTTTGAATCGAAGGGCTACGGCAGGTGTGCTGCTCCGCTTGCGGCCTATGGGCCTATGGCACCCGCGCGACAGGGATCAAGATTATGAGGCTCAGGAACAGTTATTTTGATATAATGGACACAACGACTTGAAATCAGACTAGCAGGGAGTAATATGACAGAAAACATCAGAGGACTTACTATGGCAGCAATCAGAAAGATTAATATGGCAGCAATCAGAAGACTTACAGCAACAGCAACCAAAGGACTTACCATAGCAACAGTTGCCTTTGCAATCATGGCATGTGTGGCACCATTTATCGGCGCGCCGGTACATGGGGCAGGGCTGATAACATGCAGCAACGGACAGACCTTTGCGAACTTTGACGAGGCGTTCAGCTCACTGAACGACGGAGACGAAGTAACCATGACCGTGAGCGGGGACGTTGTATATGCAAAGGACAACGAGAACAGCAGAGCCACCCTGACCCAAAACGCAAAGGTCACGATCCTGGCAGGCAGCACGGAAACCGTCATAAAAGGAACCATAGGCGTTGACGGAAGCGGGACCCTCATAATAGGAAAGGACGACCCGGCAAACAAACTGAACATCCAAGGCGGACTGTTCGCCGACAGCGGCACCCTTGAGACCCACAGTGAGATGTTTCTTACATCCACTGACACAACCAGTATAGGAATCATACAGTTTGGAAAATATGAAGGCACGGCGTCGGTCACAGGAAGGATAAACGGAGGGACTATCGTCACCGGCAGTGGCGTCACCAATAACCAATCGTGCATCAGGGTGAACGGCAGCGGGACACGTGTAGAGTACATAAAGGGGGCGACCATTAGCTCCACCACAGACAGGCTGGAAGAGGGAGCGATCGCTGTAAAAAGCAACGCCCAGGTGGGGCTGATCGAAAATTGCAATATCACTTCCGCAAACCACCAGGCCATAGCCCTGGGCAACTTCGTCAATGTTGGACGGATCGACAAAATCAGTAACTGCGATGTAAAATCCGGCGCGTACGGGATATTGCTTTACCCTCGCAGCAGTATAGGAGATATTGAAAAAACAAACATAGAAGTGAATAACACCTCCGGAAACGGTACGGCTGTTTACTCCAGAGGTGGAAAAATCGACAACATCGTTGAAACCGGTATCAAGGTGGAGGCGAGCGGCGATGGCGTAGGTATTGCCGTCGACCCTGAGCGCCTTCAACAGTCGCCGGGAGTAAAAGGCTCCATCGGTACCATAGACAAGGTGAACATTGATGTCAGCAGCGGAGGCGGTGCATTCGGTCTGAACTTAAGGGAGGCTTCCGTAGAGACTGTTTCAAACTCCACAATAAATGCCACCTGTCCCGGAAGGCTTTATGGAATCGATCTGCAGCCGGGACGGATCGACTATATCAGGGACTCCGAGATCAACGTCCATCAACAGGGGCAAGGCACTACTTTCATCGCATATCAGGTTGGCCCGGTCAAAGAAATAACCGGGTGCACAATGAGAGCAACGGGAGCAAATCCTACAAGGCTGGGATACAACGTTCTGAACGATCCTCTGTTTGCTAAAGAAGGTTACGAACCAAGGCTTGACCTTATGAAGGACACGAAGATCGTCGCAGGAGGGTATGCCCTTGGGGTGCAGCAGGATGGAACCCTTGGAGTTTTGTCAGGGAACCATTTTTACTCCAGCTACAGCAGCTACGGATGCATATATCTTTCCGTGGGCGGAGAGATAGAGGAGATCAAGAGCGGGACCTATGCCTCTGCGGGAAGCGGTGTGTATATCAACTATGGCTCAAGACCCGGGCCTTCAGGAACACGCAACAGCAGCCTGAAAAAGATAAGCTTCGAAGAAGTGGAAGTGGATGGAAAGGCAACGAAGCAGGGCCCAATATTCTACGGGGAAACAGGCTGGGCTATAAACGCTAACACAACGGGCCCCGCACCGACGATAAACATTGAAAAAGATCAGGTCGAAGCAGACCAGCCTCTCAAAGGATATGCCCGCTACTACGGCGGTGCATCCAAGACTGGGGGACTGAATAACGGGGATGGGGAGATAGGAAATGGCACTGCAGACAGAGCTGTTTCAAATGATATTTACCCCACATATCACGACAGCGCGGCAGATGGAACAGCGGAGGACCCCTCGGAATATCGCTACTTTATGAGCAATAAGGGAACCGACAGCAACGTAAGTGATGAAGTGCTTAAAGATTTTGCGGGCATCGATATTTCCGGAAAAACTTTTCACTATCTCACTGTAAAAGCAAGGCTCAAATACGATCCCAACGATGAGGACGGAGGCCCGGAGGTCGCTGACCCATCGGTCATGGATGGAGACGAGGTGCTTGACGAATACAATACTTCCCATCCGGTAGCCGAGAATAAATATATGCGAGAATCTTACATCTTCAAGGAGTGGAACACTGAGAAGGATGGCAGCGGCCTTTCATACAATTACGACCCGGATCATCCTCAGAATATTTCCCTTGAAAATGCAAGGACGGTGCTCTACGCCATCTGGGAAAGTGAGGAGCCGGACCCCACGGACCCAACCGACCCCACGGACCCAACCGACCCCACGGACCCCACAGATCCAACGGATCCGACAGACCCGATGGACCCGACAGTCGATCCAACAAAGCCTGTGGACCCCACAGATCCTGCGGGACCAACGGACAGGAGCACAGGAAAAGACAGGGCAAAAAAGAATTCCGCCGAGACAGGTGACGAGATGGATCTGGCCGGCATGATTGGTATAATGACCTTAGGAATAATCGCCTTTGGGGCACTGAGCTTAAGACGCAGAAAGGTTGATCGATGAAGATAGTTCTCATCATATTGGCAATAGGTCTTGGTTTGGCGTTGCTATCCTATATACCTTGGCTCGTTGGAGGAGCCGCCGCCGTGATATTCTGTTTCTGGATGGACTGGCATGTGGCGGGAGTGATCATCGGGCTGTTTTGCATATTCCTGCAGGTGGCCGTGGGCACATCTTTTTTGGATGGGTCCGGGGATTACTCCGATGACGACAGCAGCGAAGACGGCGGACTAGGTTTCCCCGAAATGTTCATCGCATATAAGATCGGCGAAAAACACGGCAGAAAAAAAGACGACTAGGGCTCGCAGTTTCCGGCGACTAGGGCTCGCGGTTTTCGACGATCAAGGCTCGCAGTTTCCGCAGGGGCTGTAGCCCTGTTTGATAAGCTCTTCTCTCGAGGTGGTCACCGTTTCTTTATTGTGCTCCGCCATATCGGCAACGCTTGAACAGGAAGGATAGTGGAACCGCATGGTGTTGGTGTTCAGCACGTAACCTCTCTCAAAAGCATTGCGGGATACAACTTCTTCATCCACCACCGTGACGGCTCCTGTCTTATAGTCGATCTCCCGTCCCGGACTCACGTTAAAACAGAACACATTGAAAGATATGCCCGACCCGTCATCTTCCACGGATTCGGCCTGCATGTGGACCCCTTTGCATACGGATTCCTTGCCTTCAAAAATTGGCGTGACTTCATAGAGAACATGGTTGCCCGTATCCGAAATGTACCAGTTGATCTCGTTCTCATAGGGCAGCATTCCATCCACGTTCATATAGTGTGATCCTGTGACCAGATTTCTCGGGTTGTCGTTTTCCCCCGAAAGCTGCCAGCCTATCAGATGGCACCGTTCCCATCCCTGACCGGACATCCAGCCTGAAGGATGTACTGCGGAAATATCGCCCCTGGTCTCGCTGGGCGCCGGTTGCGTGTCCGTTGACAGGTTGGCAATGGCCGTTGTGCACCTGCCCTGTTTGTCCAGAGGCTCGTACTCCTCGAAGGATTCTGTGGTCTTGATGGAATCGTCGAACTGAGGGACGTTGCCGTTTATCTCCACTGAGGGTTGGCCTTCGTATTCGGGTATTTCAAAGGCAACGCTGCCTCCGCTTTTATTCTGTACCGTGGTTTCCGGTGGGGTGGTTCCTTTGGTTTCCGGCTGGCCGGATGGAGATGTCGTTTCTTTTGACTGAGCGGTGGTTGCCTTTGCATCGCCTGTCTTATCCGAAGGTTTTTCGGCGTCATCTGAGCAGCCGCCCAGTAAAAAAACAAGTAGGATTATTGTGATTATGGTCAGTTTCTTAGTCATAGCTGCAGGTCCTGTAGGTTCAAAACTTGCCCCTGTTTGAGGTTTGGGGTCAGTTGCATTTTAACAATCTATGGTACATAATTACAACATGAATATGAAAAAAGAAGGCATAATGTCTTTTTTGATGGACCTTTCAAAGAGACAGACATCGGTGACGCAGCTTTTCAGCGAGGATCTGCTGCAGTCAATAAGCACCCACCTGCACCTTGATAAGGCGGTTATCATGTGCTTTGATCAGAACAATACCTTCCTGTCATGGACTGATCAAAAGGGTGTGAAGCGGGCGGGTGAAGACCACCCTTACGTTGCCTTTGCACAAAATGACGTGGTGGAAAACGTCGTTTACTACACTTCCAAAAGAGAGAATCTCACATACTTCAACACCCTGCCGAAGCTGTACCATTCAACGGACATAATAAACCCGGTGGACTACGAAGACTCCGCCTATGTCCGCTTCATCGAAGAGCAGTTCGACGCCCATTACAGCGTGACCATGGCATTTGGGATATACGGATACATTCAGATAGTTCTTTTCAAAGGCAAGGAAGATGGGGATTTCACCCGGGAGGAAATGCTCGAGCTGGAGAACCTCTACGTTGCCATCGCAGGGACCTATGTCAACTTCAAGAGGCATGAACAGGCCCGGATCATTTCCGGACTGAAGGACCGAGTCATCTCATCCGAAGAGAAAGACTACTTTATCACCGACGGATTTCAGCACGTTCTCATGGTAAGTCCGGGAGCCCGGGAGCGCCTTGATCACATGTTCGGATTCACAACCAGAGAAGATTCGGATATGCGGGAGCAGCAGATGTGGATCCCCATGATCCTGAAGAACGACAGGGCCGCGGACATTTCCGATGAGGGAGAAGAGAGAAGTGTGGGAAAACAGACTTTTCGCATATACGGTCACGAGCAAAAATACGATCACGGGATCGTGGAAGACTACTTTCTTATCACCCTTCTTGGGGAGGAAGACGGGGGAAAAAATCAAGGAGCTGACAAGACCAACTCTGTGGGCAAGGGAGCCCTGTCCCTGTTGACTCCCTCTGAGATGCGGGTGGCGCAGCTTCTGGGAGAGGGATACACCTATAAGCAGATCGCCGGGGAACTCACCCTGAGCTACCACACCGTCAAGAAGCACGTGGAAAACATCTATGCCAAGCTGGAGATCAGCAGCAGATATCAGCTTTACGAACTGATGAAATAAGGAATGTTCCTTATATGAAAAGGGGACTTTTCCTGTTGTTGAGGTGTTTTTGCCGTGTTAAATTGAAGGTGGATGATCAGCGGGAGGTGTGTCATTGGATCAGCAGGGAATCGCATTCAACATACAGCACTTTACGATCCACGACGGACCGGGGATACGCACTGAGATATTTTTGAAGGGCTGTCCTCTCCACTGTCGCTGGTGCAGCAATCCGGAGAGCCTGAAAGCCGGGATCGAGCCCGGAGTATATAAGAAAAAATGCCTTGGGAAAAAAGCCTGCGGACTGTGCCTTAAGGTCTGTAAACAGCAGGGAAAACCGCTGCAGTTTTACAGGAACAGGCTGACGGCCATCGACCGCCAGATCTGTGACGGATGCATGGCCTGTGCAGATGCCTGCCCATCGGAAGGGATCAAGGCCTGGGGTAGCAGGCTGACCGTGGAGGAAGCCATGGAGGAGATCCGCAGGGACAAGGGCTACTACGACCGCTCCGGTGGAGGGGTCACGGTTTCCGGCGGCGAGCCTCTTATGCAGACGGATTATGTGGCCCGGCTTTTTGACAGGTGCAGGCAGGAAGGGATCCATACCTGCTGCGAATCTTGCCTTTGCACAGACTGGAAGGAAATCGAAAAACTCCTGCCTCTGACGGACCTTTGGATCGCCGATCTGAAGATGATGGACGAGAAAAAACACCGGGAGTACACCGGCGGAAGCAACAGCCGGATCCTGGATAACCTGAAAAAACTTTCGATAGTTCCCGGCCTGCAGCTTATCCTGAGGATACCCGTGATCCCCGGCGTCAACGACACCCGGGAGAACATGGAGCAGACGGCGGACTTCATACTGGATGAGATGGGCGGAAATGTCCGCACACTGCAGCTCCTCAGTTTCATGAGGCTGGGGGAGGAAAAATATGAGTCCCTGGGGATGCCTTATGAGATGAAGGACACATGCTTCCGCAGAGATTATTTTCAGCGGAAAGTCAACGGATTCTGTGAGTACTTCAACGGACGCGGGATCCATACACTGGTTGGGACGAGAGAAAAAGAGATTGAGAAATAATACGGAAACGAGAAATAAAACGAACTTGAGAAACAGTACGACATTGAGAAACAGTACGAAAAAAGGTGGAGCAAAATGATGAACACAGTCAGAGAAGAAATGCATACGACAGCCCGTGGATGCGATCAGATCGATCAGACCTACAGCCTTGGTTACGTGTCAGGGCACGAAGACTGGTCTCCCTATCCAAGGGTCAACATCCTGCGCCAGAGGTTTTTGGACCGTCCCTTCAATATAGATATCGAGCGTTTCAGAAATGTTACCGAGGCATACAAAGAGTATGAGAAGGAGCCAGCCAATATCCGCTGCGCCAAAGCCTTCAGAAAAATTCTGGAGAACGCTACCCTGTATATCTACGATGACGATCTGATACTTGGTGAGATCGCTGCGCCGGCGAAAGCCTCACCTCAGTACCCGGAATTTTCGGTGAACTGGATGCTCCACGAAGCTCT
>CADBRY010000211.1 GCA_902797195.1 uncultured Eubacteriales bacterium | reverse complement strand
CGTGCTTATAAGAAGGTTGGAAAAACAACCTACTACGGAGCCTGGAACACCAAAACACTTAAAACTGTAAATAAAACGTACAAATTCAAATAAGAGGCTACCACTCTCGTGATAACCTCTTGTGATCCTTGAGATTTCAGGCTCTGATGGCTTAGCCGAAGTATCTCTTCAGCAGGCCTTCGAATGCCTTGCCGTGTCTGGCTTCGTCCCTTGCCATCTCGTGAACTGTGTCATGGATAGCATCCAGACCCTGCTCCTTGGCCATCTTGGCCAGAGCGACCTTGCCTGCGGTAGCGCCGTTCTCGGCATCGACTCTCATCTCCAGGTTCTTCTTTGTGGAATCTGTGACCACTTCACCCAGAAGTTCCGCAAACTTAGCTGCGTGCTCTGCTTCCTCAAAAGCCGCCTTCTCCCAGTAGAGGCCGATCTCGGGATAGCCTTCTCTGTGAGCGACTCTGGACATCGCCAGGTACATTCCAACCTCTGAGCATTCGCCGTTGAAGTTGTCTCTCAGGCCCTGGATTATCTCCTCGTCGACGCCCTTGGCTACTCCGACTACGTGCTCTGCAGCCCATTCTCTTTCGCCTTCTTCGACCTTATTGAACTTCTCTGCAGGAACTCCGCACTGGGGGCACTTCTCCGGTGCAGCATCGCCTTCATGAGTGTAACCACATACTGAACATGTCCATTTCATAATTAATTTCCTCCTTAACCTTTTATTTATTTCATTTTTTTCAAAATCTTCTGTAGTTATTACTACTCGTATAATTTACTTATCTTTTACCATATTTGTCAAGTACCATTAAGTGACCTTGTCACATATCCCAAAGTTTTTTTATCACAGCCTTTGTTACAGCCACTGTCACCCCATCCATCACAATCTCTTCACTTTACGCATAAGTCCAAAACTAGTATAATAGGCCCATGATGAAATGTAGATTATTGGTAACGACAGCGGTTTTTACCGTGCTTTTGGTTGCCCTTTGCGGGTGTACTACCTACGACAACTTCAAGCAGGGTCTTATAGATGACAATCAGGATACCTCGACCGGCATCAATATAGGTATATTCGAGCCAACCACCGGCGTGGACAAGGACGCGGCGCTCCCTGAGATCCAGGGTATCGAGCTGGCCCACAAGATGCAGCCAAAGGTCATGGGCAAAGACGTAAACCTTATTTACGCCGACAACAGCTCGGACATTAACGCAGCGGAACCTGCGATCAATACCCTGATCGCCAAGAATCCCACGGTCATACTCGGGAGTTACGGCAACCTCTACTCCCTTATTGCCGCGGACTATGTGGAAAAGGCAAAGATACCGGCCATCACGATGACCAACACCAATCCTCTTGTCACGCGCAACAACAGCTACTACTTCAGGATATGTTACATCGACTCCACCCAGGGCCGACTCATGGCAAACTATCTGAACAGCATCAACGTAGACAAGGTGGGTGTTTTACGTCCCTCAAAGGACGACGCCGCAATGGCAATGGACACGGTGTTTACCAACGGGTTTGAAGACTTTTCAGGCAAAGACGACGTCGTCGGTTACCACAGCGTGTACAACGCCGGTGACACGGATTTTACGGAACAGCTTGAGGAGCTCAGGGATTCAGGGGTCAAGCACGTGCTGCTGCTT
Organism: uncultured Eubacteriales bacterium; assembly: GCA_902797195.1. Lineage (GTDB taxonomy): Bacteria > Bacillota > Clostridia > Peptostreptococcales > Anaerovoracaceae > Lentihominibacter. The sequence continues at coordinate 6,648 of CADBRY010000211.1, read as the reverse complement.
GGTGATCTGACTTCCGTCACCAACATTATAAATCAGGCCGCCGATATGGGGCTGAATGTTACCTTCCTTGGAGATATCAGCTGGGGCGGCGATGACTTCCGGGAAAAACTGAACGAGAATGTCAACCCGGGCAACGTTGCCTTTGTACAATTCTTCGTAACGGATGGAGACGACGAAAAAGAGAAGGTCAGCGAATCCCGCCAGAAGTTCCTGGACGCCTACCAGAAAACCTACGGCAGCAAGGACCCCGAAGAGGCTGTTGGATTGGGATACGACGCATATATGATGGCTCTGGATGCTATTGAAAAGGCAACGGCCGGCAAAGACGAGATCGCCGGGGGAGAAACTATTCGCGACCTTCTTCTAAGCGACGGATACGTCTTCGAGGGAGCCTCCGGAACCATAATGTTCAACAAGCGGGGCGATCCAAAAAAGAACGCATACATTTGCACGTGGGACAATAATTCAATCACCACTATATACACAATAGAAACAAAAGATCAGTAATCATTAGCCTGCATAGCAGGCGTGGGTAATAAATTAGAGAAGGAGATTAAAAATGGAAAAGAAAATCAATGATGCTCTGAATCAGATCAGACCATTTCTTCAGAGGGACGGCGGAGACATCGAGTTTGTCGAATACACCGACGATAATATCGTAAAGGTTCGCCTTCAGGGTCACTGCGCAGGATGCCCCGGAGCACAGATGACGATCAAGGGAGTTGTTGAGCGCATTCTCAAGGAAAGCTATCCGGAGATCGCAGGAGTAGAAGCTGTAAACTGATATGGATCTGGAACTGGTATACAAACAGCTTGAAGAATACCGGGATGAGATGGCAGCATCTTTATCCCGGCTTATTTCCATACCCAGCGTCGCCGTCAGAACCAAGGGCGCGGCACCTTTTGGAGAAAACGTGGATAAGGCCTACAGAACAATGCTTGAAATGGCAGTGGAAGAAGGCTTTATTCCCTGTGACCTTGACGGGTTCGGAGGTCATTTTGACTTTCCCGGAACCGGAGACGGACTAATGGGGATCCTGGGACACCTTGATGTTGTCCCTGAAGGAGACGGTTGGGATTTCGAGCCTTATGGCGGCGAGATAATCGATGGGTATGTATGTGGCCGCGGCGCCATGGACGACAAAGGTCCCATGGTGGCGTGTTTCTATGCAATGAAAGCCCTGAAAAAATGCGGCTTCATTCCCGACAAAACAATTCGTATGATTCTTGGTCTTGATGAAGAGACCAACTGGGACGGAATGTCCCATTACGTTGCCTTTGCAGACAGACTGCCTGACTGCGGGTTCACACCCGACGCGGACTTTCCTGTCATCCACGGGGAAAAAGGTTTTCTGATTTTTGACATCGCTCGGAAATTCGGAAGGAGCACCGCCGAGGGGCTGCAACTCAGATCTATCAGCGGGGGCAGCGCGGCCAATTGCGTGGCGGATCACGCCCGGGCAGTCATTACCGACACAGCCGGCGGTGGATACGACGACATTCGCCAGCTGATCGACGAACTGAAGGAGAGCCGCGGGTGGCAGATCCGGACCAAGGGTGTTGGCAAAAGTCTTGAGATCACCACCGAAGGCATATCGGCTCACGGCTCCAAACCCGAGATGGGACTGAACGCCATTTCGATTATCATGGAAGTCCTGGGCCATCTGAATTTTGTAAATGATGACATCGCGGAGTTCATCAAATTCTATAACGAACACATCGCTTTTGAGTTCCATGGAGAGAGCATCGGGTGCGCTTTTGAAGACGAAAAAAGCGGGAAGCTGGTTTGGAATGTTGGCAAGATTGATCTTGACCAGAAGTCCGCCACCATTACCGTCAACGTCAGATATCCTGTTTCTTTCGAAGCCGAGCAAATCTATTCCGGCATTATGACGGTCCTCGATCCTTTTGATCTGGGAATAGTCAAGGTGAAGCACCATCGACCGATCTACATCCCTGCGGATGATCCCATGGTACAAAAGCTCATGGATATTTACCGGTCTCACACCGGAGACACGGAGTCTCAGCCGATGGTCATCGGCGGCGGGACCTATGCAAGGGCAATGGACAACATCGTTGCCTTTGGAGCCCGATTCCCCGGAGAGCCGGAGCTTGAGCATCAGAGGAACGAAAAGATTTCCATAGAGAATCTGATGCGGCTGTCCCGCATCTACGCGGACGCCATATGCCAGCTGGCCGGCGAGGGACAGAAGAAAGCGCCGGCGGAGGAGTCTGATGATGTGCCAGTGGAGGAGTCTGGCGAGCCGCCTGCAGAACCGCAGACCGACGTGCCCGCCGAGGAGTCTGAATCCTAGGAGGCTGTATGTACACCTACCGCAGACCCGATCTTTTTAACGAAAAGAGCCCCGAGGAGAAAAAACGCGGACGCAGAATCTTCGCTGCGGTCCTGAGTTCTTCCATTGTCTTTTCAATGGCCTCCCTAGGGCTTTTTGCTTTTACCCAGCACATAACATCCGACATAACGGTCCAGATCGATCACGGAATTGCCCCCTACTGCACCAGCGAAAAAACCGTCGGGGCAGCTCTTGAAAGCGCGGGATTCAAAGCCAACGAATTGGACATCGTCGAACCTTCCCTTGATTCTCGGATCCACGACGGCACCAAGATCCGCGTTCAGCAGGTACGGATCAAAACCGAGGTGGAAGAAGAGGCCACTGACTTTAAGACCGTTGAAGAGGAAGACACCACCATGAAAAAGGGTGAGTCCCAGGTCACTCAGGAAGGTAAGCAGGGCAAGGATCAGGTGACCTATGCCGTCACCTACACATCCGGAAAAGAGACCGCGCGCAAAGAGACCGGGCGCAAGACATTAGTAAAGCCCACGGACAAAATTGTTCACGTGGGCGTTATCGAAACCATCGATGGTTTTGCATATACAAGGAAAGAAATCTTCCAGGCTACGGCCTACACCGGAGGCGGCAGGACCGCTTCAGGGACCCGGGCGCGAGTCGGCGAGATCGCTGTGGATCCCCGGGTGATTCCTCTCGGGACCACCGTATATGTTGAAGGGTTCGGCCTTCGCGTTGCCGAGGACACCGGCGGTGCGGTCAAAGGCAACATCATCGATATCTACATGGACTCTCATTCCGAATGCATCCGCTGGGGCAGAAGGAATGTTACAGTCTATCTGCCTTGATGACCCTCTTTAATTTGCGTCCTCATCCAGGATCTTCATTGCACCGTCGTAGGTCATTGAATTATCCTTCATATCAACTATGTTGCTCCAGATTTCCCTCTCTCCGGAAGACTCTTTGCTGGAGATCACCACCTGGTCCATATCAGCCAGGACACGCTTGAATTCCTTAATGTATGTCTTATATCCTACTTCGTTTTCATTCTTGTAATACTCGGTATTGTCGTCTTCATCTTCTTCCGACAGCCGATAATCCGTTCTGATGCAGGCTTCTATCACACTTCTTTTTTTGCAGTCCGTGCCCGTCAACGTGAATTCATTTATAGTCTGCCAGGAATCGATTCCTCCATGGAGGAAGCTTTCGTATATTCCGAATTCCCCGGCTTTCTTGCCTTTATATACAATGTAGCTGCTTTCGTCACGCTCCACATCGTAGAAGGCATCGTCGTTTTCGGTGCTTCTGTTTTTGTTGTTGTAGGTAATCTCCTGAGCCCTGTTTCCCGCATATGTGTAGATATGCAGCTTGCCGTATCCGTAGTATTCCTGAGTGAAGAAGAACATCTCTGGTTTTCTGTCACCGGTCACGTCGCAAAGTGCAACTGACACATCGTTTACATCCTCGTATCTTCTCACCGCCCATTCGTTTCCTGCGAGCACCCTTCTGAAGGGTTCCCTCCACTCGGTCGATGTCAACGCCTTGACCTCTTCCGACAATGCGTTATAGGATTCACTTTTTCCCGTTTTCGCTATACCGGTCTCGATGGTCTTCTTGGCTTCGTCGAATTTTTCGGCAGCTATGTACGTCCTTGCCAGGTTTTCGTAAAGTTCCGCCCTGTCAGGGTATTGAGCGATCAGATTGGAATAAACGGTCTCCGCTTTTTCGTAATCCTTAGCTTCCACGTACTTCGCTCCCTGTGCAAGGGTCGCGTTATACTTCGCCTCCGCTTCTTTCTCCTTATGGATGTTGGAGCCTATGACTCCTCCCGCTCCTATGATCAGCACAGCGATGGCGCCAAGGATAACTATCAGCTTGAGCCTCTTCGCTGTCAGAAAAACACCTCTGGGTTTTCTGCTTCTGTCATATCCGGATCCACGGGATCCGTCTCCGCTGTCTTTTTTGTTTGAGCTGTACCAGAAATCCGAGCTGAGATTCAGCTCCCCGATTTCCGCATCGGACCAGCTGTCTCTCTCTATGGCTTTGGCAGCCTTCCTCTCCAGCTTTGCTTTTTGTCTTGCGGTTTGAGGTTCTGCGTCTTTGTCGGGTTCCGGCTCGGCGGGTTCATCCGGCACCTCGGTTTCTTCCGGCTCTTCCTCCGGCTCGGCGGGTTCGTCCGCATCGACGGGCTCTTCCGACTCAATAGCTTCGGTTTCGTCTGGCTCGGCGGGTTCGTCCGCATCGCCAGCCTCCTCTTCGTCGCCAGGCTCTGAGTTTTCCTCTGGCTCTGGGGCGTCGGCGGGCTCTTCGTCCTCTGGCTCGGCCTCTTCTATCGCCGGTTCCTCAGTCTCTGCGGTTTCCTCGTCCTCGACAGGTTCCTCTGACTCGTCGGCTTCAGGGGCTTCTTCGGTCTCATCAGCCTCGGAAGTACCTTCTTCCTCAGGCTCGTCTGCCACCTGTTCCTCGACAGGTTCTTCTGACTCGTCGGCTTCAGGGACTTCTTCGGTCTCATCAGCCTCAGAAGCACCTTCTTCCTCAGGCTCGTCTGCCACCTGTTCCTCGGCAGGTTCTTCAACCTCGTCAGCTTCAGTGGCTTCTTCGCTCTCAGTCTCTGCGAAGGCCTCTTCCTCTGCAGGTTCTTCCGACTCGTCGACATCCTGCTCGTCAACGGATTCGTCCGCTTTCTCTGCAGGTTCCTCTACCTCGTCATATTCTTCATCTATTGGCTCTTCAAACTCTGAAATCTCAGATTCGCCAGCAGGCTCATCCGGCTCAGCTATATCCCATTCCTTGGTCTCTTCAGCCGCATATTCCTGCGGCTCTTCGTCTTCAGCAAAGGCAGATGTTTCTGGTCCTGCCGATTCCTTTTCTGATTCGCTTTTCAGTTCTGCGATTTTTTCCTTTGCGGCATCTAAAGCCCATCCGGTTCCGGTATGAACACTCTTGCCCAGGTTCGCCAGCCAGCTGTTGACTTTGGAAATGCCCTCGGAAATCTTGTCGCTTATTGACTCTTCTTCACCCTGCTGGTCACCATACTTATCAACCGGTACCTCTGGTGCCTGATCTACGTATTTTTCATCCGGGACATCTGATGCGTCCGGAAGCTCACTTTCGATGATGTCTTCAACTGTCGGTTTGTGATCTATCCCATACCGGCTTTCCTCATAATCCGGAAGCTCTTCTGCGATCATGTCTTCTACTGTCGGCTTGTGATCACTTTCGGCCTGCGCATCTTCGTTGTATGATGCATCCTCTGATTCCTCAACTGCAGCAACCTCTACATTTTCAGCCGCTCCCTCATCCATTGCGGACCAGTCCTCAGGGTTTGGAGCCAACTCCTCGAAACTTTTGAACCAATCTCTCTTGGATTCTGTGGGCAGTCCGGTCTCTCCCACCTTTAAATCTTCAATGCTCGTTGGGATATCCGCCGGAATCTCCTTCTCTGCTTCGTATGGCGTATCGGCCTCTTCGGGGACATTTACTTCCTCAGGCTCAAACGCTTCCTCTTGAACAAACTGCTCTTCCGGTTCTTCTATTTCTTCCAACTCCTTGAGTTCTTCTTCCAATTCAAATTCCTCGAGCTCTTCTTCCTCTTCCAGCTCCTCAGAGTCTTCGGTCTGGTCGGTCTCATCAAAATCTTCGATCTGGTCGGTCTCTTCAAGCTCCTCGGTCTCTTCTATTTGCTTAATTTCTTCGAGCTGATCAACGCTCTCAAAGCTTTCCTCATCTCCATCTTCGATTATCTCAGTTTCATCGAGCTCGTCGGCTTCTTCAGAGTCCTCTACCTCTTCTATATCCTCAATTTCTTCTGTATCTTCAGTATCCTCGGTATCTTCAATCCCTTCAAAGTCTTCAACCTGGTCTTCCGGCTCGTCCGATTCTTCTATTACCTCAACCTCTTCTAATTCGGCCCTTTCCTCGAAACCGGTCTCCCCGGCTATTACCGGCTGATCTTCCTCATCTTCCACAGTAAATAAAACCTCGTTTTCTTCCTCTGCATCCTGTGAATAGACGGGTTCTTCTTCAGCATTTACGCTTTCTTCTATATATTCAGTTGTCTCCAGTGGCTCTCCGCAGTTTTCGCAGAACACACTATCATCCGGAATTGTTGCCCCGCATTTATGGCATATCATCTCAGTTCCTCCCGTAGGATGAGTCCTCACTGTTTTTTATATATTTCTATCTGTAGTATTATACACTATTACGGACACAATATGTATAGAATGTTACGCCGGATTCGTTGCCTTTGCACGACAAATCTTCCAACTGCCATCTGGTCATTGTGCGAAAATCGGCTATTTTGAAAAAATCGCACAAAATCATTGTGCAAAAAAAGCCG
>CADBRY010000210.1 GCA_902797195.1 uncultured Eubacteriales bacterium | reverse complement strand
ATTGTAAAACCGCCCGGGGGTGATGTCAACAGTTTTTTAGCACTCAACTCAATAGAGTGCTAACAATTTATGCAGATCCCTTTGATTTCAATGTTTATGGCGGCTATTTTTCTTTGTAATAGAGCCTGCAATGGCAGAATCCCTCGAATTCCGGATCGGCTATCTGATCCCTGAATTCCTGACACATGCAAAGGTTCTCCTCGATCTGCTCCAGTCTGCAGGGGCAGTAACCGTCCTTCTTCTTCAGTCCCTGCCTGATGGTCTCAACTATTTTTCTGTCCTCGTTATATCTGATTATCATTTCATCCTCCCTTCGTTTATGGCAAATATTTGCATCGAATCCATTTCTTACCATGTCCTCTTGGATGGATCCGTTGTGTCCAAAGCTCCGTACATCAGAGCATTGCAAATGGCCGCCGCCACATTGCTTCCTCCTTTTCTTCCAAAGGCAACGATGGCCGGTATCCCATGCTCCCTGCACACATCAAAGACTTCTTCTTTGCTTTCCACCACATTTACAAACCCCACGGGAACTCCCACTATCAGAGACGGCTTCAGTCCCTCTCTTATCATTTCCGAAAGGGCGATGAGGGCCGTAGGCGCATTCCCTGAGACAAATATTCCGTCGGGATATTCTTCCGCCGCCTTTTTCATGGAAGCATATGCTCTTGTGGTTTTCTTTTCCCTGGCCTCCTTCATTATCTCCGGATCCGCCATGTAGCAAATGGCCTTTGCATCAAGTTTTTCCAGAGCGGGTTTACTGATCCCGGAAAGAGCCATGTTGGTGTCGGTGATGATGGTTGCGGATCCCTTCAGCAGGCGGTCTGTTGCCTTTGCGACCGCTTCATCGGTGAATTTCAGGTTCTCCCCGTAATCAAAGTCCGCTGTGGTATGTATCACCCTCCGGACAACGGCCAGCCTGTCTTCAGGGCATTTGATGCTCCTTTCTTCCATCTCCGCCTCTATTATCTTCATGCTGTTTGCTTCGATCTCGGCGGGTCTTGTGTATATGTATTTCTCCCTCACAGTTTTTCACTCCTGTCCTTTTCCATGGGATCCCTGCTGTTCTATGCCTATGATATCGTATAGTTTTTGGATGTCCAGTGACTTCCTCACATAATCCGCAAGTTTGTCGTATTGAGTCTGGGCGTATTCTGCCCGGGGTATCACGTGAAGATCCGTCGGGTCGATGCCTTTTCTCCCGCAAAGCCAACGGATGATCCCCTCCGCAAGTTCTCCCGTATCAAAAAGTCCGTGAAGGTATGTCCCGAAAACGTTGCCCTTTATGCAGCCGTCCTCTTTGCCGTTGTCAAGCTTGCTGAAGGGAGCTCCCTCCACCCGGGTCTCGCCCATATGGATCTCATACCCGTCGATCTCTATTCCGTCCAGATGCTCAAAGCTGTCCTCACTTGGTCCTACGACCACCTTTCCCTTTACCCTTGTCCTGGTCTTATCGGCGGTGAATGTGGTGTGGACGGGAAGCAGTCCCATTCCCTTAAGCTCGGGTACATCCCCTTCGTTTCCATCGGGATCGTGTAGTGTCTCTCCCAGCATCTGATATCCTCCGCACACACCCAGCACAGGGCACCCACAGGATGCGCATTTCAGAATGGCGCTTTCCAGGCCGTTCTGTCTGAGCCACAGAAGATCTCCTGTGGTGCTCTTGGTTCCGGGAATGATTATCAGATCCGGTGAGCCCAGTTCCTCGGCTTTGTTAACGTATCTTACCGCCGAAAGGGACATCTGATCCAGTGAATTGAAGTCCGTGAAATTGGAAAGTCTGGGGAGCCTTATCACCGCTATATCCAGAGGACTCTCGGCGTTGATCCTGGTCAGCCTTGGTGCCAGAGAATCTTCGTCGTCAAGATCCACATCCATCATGGGTATCACACCAAGCACCGGGATGCCTGTTTTTTCCTCCATCATATCAAGGCCGGGTCTTAGTATTTCTTCATCTCCCCTGAACTTGTTTATCACCAGTCCTTTGATCCTTGATCTGTCTTCAGTATCTATGAGTTCTACAGTTCCATAGAGCTGAGCGAATACGCCGCCACGATCTATGTCTCCCACAAGGAGCACCGGTGCATCCACCAGTCTGGCAAATCCCATATTGACTATGTCCTTGTCTGCCAGATTTATCTCCGCGGGACTTCCCGCTCCTTCGATGACCATGATGTCATTTTCTTCGGCGAGAGTGTTATAGGCCTCCATTATCTCCGGGATGAGAGCTTCTTTGTATTGGTGATATTCCATGGCATCCATCTGTCCACGGACCCGTCCCAGAACTATGATCTGGCTTCCCGTGTCGCTTGAAGGCTTCAGCAGCACCGGATTCATCCTGGCATCCGGTTCGATTCCCGCGGCTTCCGCCTGCATCACCTGGGCCCTCCCCATTTCGAGCCCGTCTTTTGTAATGTAGCTGTTCAAGGCCATGTTCTGGCTTTTGAAGGGAGCTACCTTAAGCCCGTCCTGGGCGAATATCCTGCACAAAGCCCCGCAGAGGACGCTCTTTCCCGAATCGGACATGGTTCCCTGCACCATAATGCATCTGGCTTTTTTATTTTCTTTCACTTCATTATCTCTCATATTGCCCTTCCCTTATTTTCAGCTCATTAAGACAACGAATCAGTTTATCATTATCTTCGTGGTTGCGGACGGCGATCCTGTACCAGCCTTCTTCAAGTCCTTCGTAGTTGCTGCAGTCACGTATGAGGATCCCCTTTTCTCTCAGCATTTCCGGAAGGCTGCCGCCTCCATCCCATTGGAACAGTATGTAGTTCGCCTCTCCATATACGCACCCGACGCCCATCAGAGAAAGCTGTTCTTTAAGATATGCTCGTTCCGTCTTTATGATTTGCCGGGTCCTGTCCACATAGTTTTTTTCTTTAAGGGCCGCCAGTCCCGCCTCCTCCGCAAGGTAGGAAACGTTCCAGGGCTGCCCAGCATTTCCAAGTCTTTCAAGTATTTCTCCGCCGCTGCAAAGGCAATACCCAAGCCTCACCCCCGCCATGCCATAGAGCTTGGTAAAGGCCTTGAGAATTATAAGCTTTGGGTACTTTTCAAGATTATCCTTCATGGTGTGTTCCTCAGGCTCATCAAGGAATCCATTGAAGCACTCGTCGATCACCAGCATGGCGCCGTATTCTCGGCAGACTCGAAGTATGTCGTCGAGGAGTTTCCTGTCTGTGGTTATTCCTGTGGGATTGTTTGGCTCGCAGAGAAAGACTATCCTCTCACCGGAAGTCCCGGAGCCTTGATCCTCATTCTCGGATAATAGTTTTCCCATTTTTTCAAGGAAGCTTTCAACCATGCGGAACCCGTCGCATTCCTCAAGTTCTAAACTCTTCACTTCCCATCCCCATCTTCTCAGCGCCTGTCCGTATTCCGAAAAGGTCGGAGCCGTAACCAGAGCGAGTCCCTTCTCTTTTTGGACGGCACCTATCCTGTCGATAATATCCGCGGCACCGTTTCCACAGAATATCCACTCTTCCGGCACTCCCTCATGGTCCGCCAGGGCCCTGCGCAGTCTTCTGCATTTTGGATCCGGATATCTGTCTGCTTTTTTTGCTGCGGATGCTATTGCCTTTGCAACACCTTCCGGCATACCCAGGGGATTCACGTTCATGGAAAAATCAAGAGGTTCACTTCCATGTTCCATCTCATAGGAGGCCCAGTCTCCCCCGTGATAATTGTCCTTCTTTCTCATCTTTTCACCATATCAGCCATGTAACCGCCATGCACAGTATAAGCTCCATCACCGAGGCCCCATACATCATGCGGCAGGTTTTGGGTATATCCTCCGGAACTATATCCCGCTCAGGATCACCTATTGTTTTTTTATCATATAACTCTCCAAAGTAGTAGGCCGGTCCCGCAAGCTGCACGCCCAGAGCCCCCGCACAGGCAGCCTCCGTCTGAGCCGCATTGGGGCTTGCGTGATTCCTTCTGTCCCTCTTCCATATCCGGAAGGCCTGCCCGCCCCGTCCTTCCATCAGTGCGGCGGCAAGGATCCATATGAGGGCTCCCAGCCTTGCGGGAATATACCCTGCCGCGTCATCCAGTTTTGCCGGGATCCTTCCAAAGTCAATGAATCTTTCGTTTTTATATCCCACCATGCTGTCCATGGTGTTTATTGATTTATATGTCAGTGCCAGAGGAGCTCCCCCTATTGACATGTAGAACATTGGAGCCATCACCCCGTCGGAGAAGTTCTCGGCTACGGTCTCTACCGCTGCCTTGATTACGCCGATTCTGTCCAGGGAGTCCGTATCACGTCCCACTATCCTTCCCACAGCTTTTCTGGCTGAGTCTATGCGGGTCTCAGGCACGAGGCATCTGTAAACTCCCGCAGCTTCCTTTCCCAGACCTCGAACGGCTATGGCCTGCCAGCACCACAGGGTGTGGATCAGGAAAAAAGCCAGAGGGTGTATCATCCACGCCGCCACACATATCCCTGCGGTGATGATCAGGGTGGATGCGGGAATGAGAAAAGCCATTACCCCTCCTGCCCGTCTCTTCCACCGGGGTGTATCGGGAAATATTGCCCTGAGGTTTCTTTCCAGAAAAGATATTGCCTTTCCAATGATCACCACCGGATGAGGGATCTTCTCCGGATCGGCAAATATCATGTCAAGGACGAATCCCAGCAGTATAGATGATTCCAACAACGCTATTATTCTCATCTGTCCTTCAGGTATTCTCTCGCCGCGGAGACAAATCTGCCTGCAATATCGTATTCCCCGGCCATGTAAAGGTGAGGGAACCCGGCATACAGACTTTCCGTGCTGTATCCGAATTTTTCCCTGTTGCCGGTGGATGCCTTGGTGATCTCCATGTGGGAACCATTGTCACTGGTGTCCCAATAATGGAACTCATGGACAGGGATCTTTTCTCCTTTTCGAAGGAGCATGCTGTCCCTATCCTGACTTATGTATCCGTATCCAAATCTTACAAGATGTCCCGTATTGTGAGACTTTCCCGGAAGGGCATTTACCATTTTCCATATATT
>CADBRY010000209.1 GCA_902797195.1 uncultured Eubacteriales bacterium | reverse complement strand
GGCAAGAGCAGTTCCCAGACGGGAGACGAGAGCCCGATGGCCATAGCTATGATGATGATGCTCATGGCAGCCATGGCAGCGGGAGGAATCGAAGTCCGTCGCAGAAGGAAAGGCAACTGATAAGCAACAACCCTTATGCCCTTGAGGCAAAGATAAAAGAAGAAGGCAGAATCCCCCCCACTGCCTTCTTTCTTGTTATAGTAGAAAAAAATCACAAAATCCCGAAAATCCCCAACATATTGAAATAGACACAATTGTCAGACTATTTAAATAAACACCTGAAGAATATTTAACAATCTCAGGTGTTTTTTTGTTGCCTCAAACTATACCTATATGGTACTATTAACACAAATCTGTAACCGTTTTGTAACCATTGCACTACGGATACACACATACATTTATAAACGTTGAATATTAAATAAGAATTAGAAAACAAAATAGAATACTAACAGTCATCATTATAAAAGTAAGGGGGACATTGCAATGTTAGTTAGCAAGGAAAGACTGTCATCAAGAATTCTGGTCATCGTAACATCAGTTCTGTTGGTGTTTGGTACGATGGCAACTCCATTCTCCGGGTATACCGGAAAAGCGCATGCGGCGACAAAGGAAGTCGGAACGTGGCTCGAGCTGCAGCAGGCGATCAAAGATGCATCCAGTAATGACACTATCGTCATTACAAGAGACATCGTCGCCAAGAAGAGCGAGAAGCTCGAAGATGCTTCAATGACGTCCGATGGGTCGCTGCTCTTGCGGGGCAAGACGCTTACCATCAAAGGTCCCGAGAACAAAAAAGTGCACATATACCGCGACAAGGACGGCGCGGATTTTCCGCTGTTCGAAGTCAGGTATAACAACAACACTCTCACCTTGGGTGAGAATCTTGTGCTGTCCGGAAAGACGGGGTCATGCGGACCGGATACGAGCAATGGCAAATTCAATGTAGTGTTCCATAATGGGGGTACAGGCGATAAGGCAAAGACAACTGATCCACAGGAAGTTGCTCTTGGATCGACATCTATAACTCCCCCGGCAGCTGTCGCTCAGGCTAACTGGAAACCAGAATCAGATCTTATATTTAAAGGATGGAAATTCTACGGACCAAAAGGAGGTTCTAACGATAAGCCTGCAACTGACATTACTGCAGCGATAAACTGGAATGCCCCCACTACTTCTGATGCCTTAAATCAAAAGTACGGAACCATGACAGTGGTTGCCCAGTGGGAGAAACCTGCAACCAATCAGGTTAAGGTAATATGGTGGAACGGGCTCGACGGAACCAAATCAAAGACAAAGGAACAAACCCTTACCGCAGGGAGCAAGATTCCGGTCCAGACTGTAGAAGCAGATTGGGCTCCGGATGGATACATTTTTAAAGACTGGAGAATAGTGGGTCTGGATGTAACCCAAGGAAGATCATATGGCGACGAAGGCTTCATGTGGTACCAGATCGGTGGAAACCAGGACCTGTACATTCCGGAAGGTTACAACGGAACGCTTACTATCGTAGCACAGTGGAAACAGGCGCCCACTCCTCTGAAGTCATGGGCAGATGTTGATGCTGCTGTATCAAGAAGCGGGTACGTCTACATGGCTTACATCAATCCTCAGACGGGAGCGGCAGGCCCGTTTTTCGGAATAGACGACACCAATGACTATCAGGGGAAAGGCATATTCCAGAATGCAGGAAGCAACGGTTCTGTCGGCTGGGGAAATATGTTCAAGTGGAAACCGGAACCAGCTCGAACCGGTGATCAGGAAAGAAATAAGCCGGAAATAAGAAGATTAACGGTAAATAGTGGCAGCAAATTTTATTTCGATGCAAACAAAGCCTTTCCTGGCAATGACGACTCTTTCCCGATGGTAAACTATAACGGACAGATTCGCTATCCTGATGAGGGCGGAGACAATCAAGCAAAATATAGATATAAATTCTCCATTGAGTCCGAAACCGGATACTTAATCGCAGGTGCGAACTCAGGAGGAAATCAGAATTCCTACCTAAAAAAATCAGGAGGAACTATCACGTGGTCTCGCCCCGATGCCAGCGCACCTTTGGCATTTATAGACCCTGCCACACTCAGCGCAACTGGCACAGGGACTGACTATTTTGATAACAATACGATCAATGGCAAGGCTAAGTGGGAGAGCGGTTCAGCTCCCCAGCCGATACCATATGCGGGTGAAGACTACGCAAACCACAAATGGGATCCTCAGATATTCCAACAGCAGTGCAAAGATGATGAAGGCTGTGCCACATACACATCGGGTACAGCGGATCCCACTAAGCAGATCTATAAGATAAGCAACGGCACTGAGGAAAATCCCAAGGCATTCTTTGTAAATGTTCACAGTGGAGGTAAGCTTGTAATAGATGGAGCAACCATCTCAGATTTCATCACCGATAAAGATGTAAGCAATGTAGCTCCTATAGTCGTAAGCGGAAAAGATCCTACGAGGGACAGCACTTTTGAGATGAAGAGCGGCTCCATCGAGCACAACTCCGTAGGCTATCAGGTGGCTAACAATACGACGCCCTCAAATGAGAACGTCAATACAATAGAAAACAAGGTCAAGAACACTTGGACCAGAACCAACACTGCAGGTGCGGTCATACTGACGGACAATGCCACCGGAACCATTTCCGGCGGTGAGATCAAGGACAACCGCGCCGACACCGGTGCCATCATCGTACAGGGCGAAGGCATCAGCAACAGTGTCACAACCGGCGGCACATACAACAAAGACCATGGTAAGAAATCGTCTCTGGATTTCACAGGAGGAAAGATCAACAACAACGTAGGCGTACATTACGCCGGTGCTGTTTACGTGCAGAACGGCGGATATGTCACCATGGGT
>CADBRY010000208.1 GCA_902797195.1 uncultured Eubacteriales bacterium | reverse complement strand
GACCCTGGCGAGCCCGCCGAGGAAAAATCCGAAGGCGAAGACCCCGCCGGGGAAAAATCCGAAGGTGAAGACCCCGTCGGGGAAGGATTCGAAGGCGAAGATAAGGCTGAGGATGCCCAGAAAGAGGGTGAGCCCGCCAAAGAAGAGACCGGCGGCGAAACTTCCAAAGAAGAGGACGATGCCAGATACCTGAGACTGCTTGCGGAGTTTCAGAACTATAAAAAAAGAGTAGAGAAAGAAAAATCGGATCTGTACTCCTATGCCAATGAGAAGATCATGATCGAGCTGCTGGAAGTGATGGACAACTTTGAAAGAGCTCTTGAGCAACCGGCAGGAGAAGGCTTCAAGGAAGGTATAGAGATGATTTTTGACCAGCTGACCAATGTGATGAACAAGTCGGGTCTGGCTGAGATAAATGCGCTGGGAGAGGATTTCGATCCAAACGTCCACAACGCGGTAATGACAGAGGAAACCGAAGAATACGAGAGCGGCAAGGTTTCCGGAGTGATGCAGAAGGGATATACCCTGAACGGAAAGGTGATAAGACCATCCATGGTCAAAGTCGCTGACTGACCGTTTGAACCGGCCGCTGAAAAAATACAGATCTCAAAGGAGGAAGAGAAAAATGGGAAAAGTAATAGGAATCGATTTAGGAACTACAAACTCCTGCGTCGCAGTACTGGAAGGGGGAGAACCTACAGTAATCACCAATGCTGAAGGTAATAGAACCACACCGTCAGTCGTTGGCTTTGCAAAAAACGGAGAAAGACTGGTTGGAGAGACAGCCAAAAGACAGGCAATAACAAATCCTGAAAGAACAATAGCTTCGATCAAGAGACACATGGGTACCGACTACACCGTGGAGATCGACAACAAGAAGTACACACCTCAGGACATCTCGGCGATGGTCCTGGGCAAACTGAAGGCCGATGCGGAGGCGTACCTTGGAAGCCCTGTAACAGAAGCTGTTATAACCGTACCTGCATACTTCACCGACAGCCAGAAGCAGGCCACAAAGGATGCGGGAAAGATCGCGGGACTTGAAGTAAAGAGAATTATCAACGAGCCTACGGCAGCATCTCTTGCATACGGTATCGACAAGGCTGATGAAGCTCAGAAGATCCTGGTTTATGACCTTGGAGGCGGCACCTTCGATGTTTCCATCCTGGAGCTTGGTGATGGAGTGCTGGAAGTTCTGGCAACAAGCGGCGATAACAAACTTGGTGGAGACGACTTTGATGAGGCTGTGCTCAACTTTATGGCAGACACCTTCTCCCAGGAGAATGGAATAGACCTGAGAGCCGACAAGATGGCCATGCAGAGACTCAAGGAAGCCGCAGAAAAGGCCAAGAAGGAGCTTTCAAGCGCACAGACCACAAATATCAATCTGCCCTTTATAACAGTAAGCGAAAACGGGCCGCTGCACCTGAACATGGATCTTACAAGAGCCAAGTTCGATCAGCTGACTGCAGACCTTGTAAACAGGACCATCGAGCCTATGAAGAAGGCAATGGCAGATGCTGAAGTAACAAACAGCGACATCTCAAAGGTCATTCTGGTAGGTGGATCAACAAGGATCCCCGCAGTCCAGGAAGCCGTTAAGAACATCACAGGCAAGGAGCCTTTCAAGGGTATCAACCCTGACGAGTGCGTAGCCGTTGGAGCTGCCATCCAGGCAGGTATCCTCTCAGGAGACTCGGAGATGGCCGGAGACATCCTGCTGCTTGACGTAACACCTCTGTCACTGTCCATTGAGACACTGGGCGGAGTCGCAACAAAACTCATTGAGAGAAACACGACCATACCTACAAAGAAGAGCCAGATCTTCTCAACGGCTGCAGACAATCAGCCTGCCGTAGACATCCACGTAATGCAGGGTGAAAGAGATATGGCTGCAGGAAATACAACGCTGGGCCGCTTCCAGCTGACAGGCATTCCGCCGGCACCTCGCGGAGTACCTCAGATCGAAGTTACATTCGACATCGATGCAAACGGTATCGTAAATGTAAGCGCCAAGGATCTGGGCACCGGCAAGTCCCAGCAGATTACCATCACATCTTCCACAAAGCTTAGTGAAGATGAGATCAATGCAAAGGTCAAGGAAGCCGAGCAATATGCTGAAGAGGACAAGAAGAGAAAAGAAGAAGTAGAAGTCAAGAACCAGGCAGAGACTCTGATCTATGAGACTGAAAAGAACATGAAGGAGCTTGAGCAGGCTCTGAGCGAAGATGAAAAGAACGATATCAACGCAGCCAAGGACGCTCTTTCAAAGGCTCTCGAAGCCGGAAACATCGAGGACATCAAGTCCAAGACGGAAGCTCTCACAGAGAAGTTCCACACAATATCGGCCAAGATGTATCAGCAGGCTCAGGCCCAGGGTGCAGGCCCTGACATGAGCGGCATGGGCGGTGCAGCCGGCATGGGCGGAATGAACGGAGCTGGTCCCGACATGGGAGCTGCAGGCGGAAGCACATCAGGTGATGACAATGTGGTAGACGCCGACTTTGAAGTCGTCGACGACGATGAAAACAAATAATATAACCAACAGGAGAAATGAGACCTCGCAGGAGTCGCCCAGGCGGTGACTCCTGTGAGAGTTTTCATAAAGAAAGACAATGGCAGACAAAAGAGATTATTATGAGGTACTTGGCCTGAAAAAGGGCGCCGGTGAAGATGAGATCAAGAAGGCTTTTCGAAAGCTGGCCATGAAGTACCACCCGGACAAGAACCCTGGTGACAAGGAAGCGGAGGAAAGATTCAAGGAGATCAATGAAGCTTATGCTGTGCTTTCCGATCCGGAACAGAAGCAAAAATACGACCAGTTCGGACATGCGGGAGTAGATCCCAACAGCTTCGCAGGTGGTGGATTCGGTGGATTTGGTGGCTTTGAAGATATCTTTGATATTTTTGGGAGCGCATTTGGCGGCGGCGGTTTCGGTGGTTTCGGAGGAAGCCGTGCCCGCAGGAGCAATGCCCCGCGCAAAGGCAACGACATCCAGAAATCCATGACCATAAGCTTCACGGAGGCTGCTTTTGGGTGCAAAAAACAAATCAAGCTCACCAAGCAGGTAAAGTGCAAGACATGCGACGGAACGGGAGCAACTCCCGGAACATCCAAAAAATCATGTCCCAACTGCGGAGGGACCGGCGAGATCAGGACGCAGCAGAGAACGCCCCTTGGAACATTCCAGAGCGTTTCCCCCTGTCCTGACTGTAACGGGACCGGTGAGATAAACGAATCCCCCTGCGCGGACTGCGGAGGCACGGGAAGAGTAAGAGATACTGTCAAGATCACCGTCAATATCCCTGCAGGTGTGGATAATGACTCCGTCATACCCATCAGAGGTCAGGGAGAGCCGGGATTCAACGGAGGCCCGGACGGAGATCTTTATATAGTGATCAATGTAAAGCCTCATAAGATCTTCGAGAGAAGAGGACAGGACCTGTGGCTTGAGATACCCATATCCTTTGACCAGGCAGCCCTTGGCGATGAGATAGTCGTTCCAACCCTTGAGGAGAGAGTCTCATATAAGGTGCCTGCAGGCACTCAGCCGGGAACTGTGTTCAGGCTAAAGGGCAAGGGGATACAGAGCCTGAGAAGCAGCAGAAAAGGAGACCTTTATGTTAAGGTTTCCCTCGAGGTCCCGACAAAACTGAACAGCAAACAGAAAAAAGCGATCAAACAGATGGGAGAGGCCGTGACCGACGAATGCTACCACAAGAAGAGCGGATTCCTGGATTCCATCAAAGAATTCTTCAGCTAAAAAGTAAGGAGAAAAGCAATGCTTACACTTGAAAGAGCAAAGGAACTGAACGATTCCATGGTCACCGAGGAGCACCTCAGGATACATGCCCTTAACGTTATGGCTGCAATGGGCGCCATGGCAGAACACTTTGGTGAGGACAAGGAACACTGGATGGCGGTGGGGTATCTTCACGATTACGACTATGAGAAATATCCCGAGGAACATCTGCACCACACTGAACAGGAGCTCCTTGACGAAGGTGTTGATCCTGAAGATGTGAGGGCCATACTTTCCCATGGCTACGGCATATGCACCGATGTTGAGCCCCTGACAAATATGGAAAAGTCCCTTTACGCCATCGACGAGATGACCGGAATCATCCAGGCCTATGCCCGAATGAGACCTGAAGGGATAATCGGAATGGCTCCAAAGGGCTTCATGAAGAGATTCAAGGACAAGCGCTTCGCCGCCAAATGCGACAGGGAAGTTATCAGAGACGGCTGCGAAAGGCTTGGGATGGAGATACGTGATGTTGCGGAGATCTGCATCAAAGGCATGGAAGAACACGCCGAAGAGATAGGTCTGAACGGAGAAGTATCCTGATGAAATACATAGAACTTAAGATACATGCCAGCCGGCAGGGTGTTGAGGCAGTGAGCGAGCTTCTGATGAGAAACGGTATCACTGCCATTTCTGTTGATGACCCTGCCGACCTTGAGGACATCCTCCAAAAGAAGAACGAGTACGGATGGGATTACATAGACGATGAGGTAAAGGACCGTCCCGACAGAGAACCTGTGGTGAAAGTATATCTTGAAGACAGCGAAGAAGGACGCAGGCAACTTCAGTCTCTCAAAGAAAAGATAATGAACCTTAAGAGCCTTGAGATGGAAGGCAGGTTCGGATGGGACGTTGATTTTGGAAGACTCTACGCCGAATCCCAGGTGGTTGACGATGAAGACTGGAAGGACAAATGGAAGGAAAACTTCCACCCCTCGAAGATCACCGAAACCATAGTGGTGAAGCCTTCATGGGAGGGCTACGAACCCGCCGAAGGAGAAAAAATCATAGAGATAGATCCGGGCATGGCCTTTGGCACGGGCACTCACGAGACCACCAGGCTGTGCATGCAGCTGATGGAGCGATACAGAGAGGGAGCACGCCTTCTGGATGTGGGATGCGGCTCCGGGATCCTTTCCATCGGAGGAGCCCTTCTTGGATTCGAAGATGTGCTGGGCGTAGAAATAGATCCCGATGCGGTCAAAGTCGCAAAGGAAAATGTGAGATCAAACGGATTTGACGGCGCTATCCGTGTCATTGAAGGAGATCTTACCGAGGGTGTCGATTTTACAGCGGATATGGTGGTTGCAAACCTTATGGCGGATCTTGTGGTGCGCCTGGCTGAGGACTGCAAAAAGCATCTGAAGGAAGGCGGTATATTTATTTCCTCGGGCATACTCACAGAGAAAGAAGATGAAGTTGCAAAGGCAATAAAAGACGCGGGCTTCACCATAATCCAGATCGCCGAGGAAGGCGAGTGGTGCGCAATAGCCGCGAAGGCATAGGTATGAGCAGATTTTTTGTGGCGCCTGAAGACATCGGCGCCAGGACAATTGAAATAACCGATAAGGGCGACCTTCACCACATGAGGAAGGTCCTTCGAATGAAGCCGGGAGACGAAGTAGACGTCTCCGATTCAGATCGTTTTGAATACAGGGCCAGGATAGAGACTCTTGAAGCGGATTCAGCTCTCCTTACCATACTTGACAAGCAGGCCTTCGCACGGGAGCCTGAGACTAAGGTGACTCTCTTTCAGGGAATACCCAAACAGGGAAAAATGGAAGCCATAGTCCAAAAATGCGTAGAACTTGGTGTTTATGAGATCGTACCCGTGTTCATGGAGCGGACGGTAGTGGTGGACAAAGGCAAAATGGGAAGGAAGACCGAGCGCTGGCAAAAGGTCGCATCAGAAGCGGTCAAGCAGTGCCGCAGGGGTATAATCCCTCAGGTCAGAGAGCCCCAGGTAATGAAAGAAGTCATAGGCGAGCTTGGGACTTTTGATCTTGTTATAATTCCCTATGAGAACGAGGAAAAGACAACCATAAAGCAAGTCCTGAAGGAGTTTGTCCGAGGATCGGCATCCTCGGAGGAGCACCTTTCAGGCAAAAGGATTGCGGTGATCATCGGACCTGAAGGCGGATTCTCAGACGATGAGGTGGATTCAGTTCTTGCTGCCGGCGGTCACTCTGCGACCCTTGGCAGAACCACTCTCAGGACGGAGACCGCAGGGCCTGCGGCACTTGCCATGATCAACTACGAACTTGAGCTTTAAGATAAAAACCTCTTAAATAAGAGCACCTATAAGGAGGCATGATTATGAAGATCCTGTTTACAGATTCCCAGATCATCGATCAGGGTGACATCGATTGGACCCCCATAGAAAAACACGGCAGGTTCACTAACTTCAAAAACCTGGACAGAACCGAAGTAACCTCAGGACAGGCCTTCAGTGAAGCGGAAGCCGTATTCGTTGATGGCTTTGAGATGGACAGGGAGATGATACAGCATGCGCCCAACCTTAAATTCATAGGAGCCGCAGCCACAGGATTCAACAACATCGACGTTGATTTTGCACGGGAAAAGGGCATAGCCGTATGTAACGTCCCCGCATACTCCACCGAGGCAGTGGCTCAGCATGCGGTGGCTTTGATGCTCAGCCTTGCATGCAGGATAGGGGGCTTCGACAGACAGGTGAAAGATGGCCTTTGGAATAATGTAAACGGGACAGCCTATGAGATGCTGCCCATAACTCTTCTCGACGGAAAGTCAATTGGCATAATCGGATACGGCAATATCGGAAAGAGAATGGCTCAGATAGCTCAGGCTCTCGGGATGAAAGTCAACGTTTACAGCAAGGATCCCGAGGCGGCAATCAAGTCCGATGTAGTCAGCCTTCACTGCCCGCTGACTGAAGACAATGCAGGCATGGTGGATGAGGACTTCATAAGCAAAATGAAGGACGGAGCCATACTTATCAACACCGCAAGGGGCGGCCTCATCGACAGCGGCAGCGTGGCCGAAGCGCTGAGATCAGGCAAGCTTTCCGGATGCGGAGTAGATGTACTAAGCCCGGAGCCTCCTGAAGCGGATGATCCTCTGCTGGCGGCACCCAATTGTATAATCACGCCTCACGTTGCCTTTACACCCGTGGAAATACGCCAGCGGGTAGTGGACATATGCGGAGAGAATCT
>CADBRY010000207.1 GCA_902797195.1 uncultured Eubacteriales bacterium | reverse complement strand
TGTTCAATTCTATAACACGGAAAATCTGTGTTCCGCATTCCTTTGAGTCGACTGAATCAGAGAACATAGAAGATTTACTGCTATAGATGATTCATTTATAGACTTTTGTGTATCATTTGAAAAGAAGCCAATAGTGAACGCAGGAATGTCGACCTCGACACTCTTGCGTTCACATAGTGAGAAAAATGTTTCGAGGCATGTGATTATTCTTTGTGTGTTGTATAAAACTGCTTAAGAAAGTATTCGGTATCACCGCCAGCCTCGCGGCAGGCAAACCCTTTTCTGGGGGGCGTGAGAGAAAGCCTCGGAGCACAGGATGTTGTGCGAATCTCACCCATTCCGACATGGTAATCGCGGCGACTCAAGCCGCGGGCTTTGGCATAGGCCTCTTCCATGGTTTCTTTGGCGAAATTCCGCACAATTCTTGCCTCCGCTCCAGCCTCGGACAACGCAGCCAGTGCATCAGAAGAGGAAAGATCAATTAGAACAGTTTCGATTGCAGAAGAGGAAGTCAAATTCACAGATGAAAACAACGGATGTTCCTTCATTTTTGAAGGAGATGCGTTGGCTAAAAAGATATGTCCATCTTTTGTGCGGTAGATTCGGTTGAAAATAGACCAGCCTTTGGCGTCTGGCCCGCTCGGCTCATCCCAGATTTTCCCGTCGTATGTAAGCATATACGGGATCTGCGCAAGAGTTGCACTTCTTGAAAGAGAAGCCTGTACACGCTGCCCCTCACCGGTTCGGATCCGGTGATAAACAGCCAAAAGCACACCAATGGTAGCGTTCTGCCCTGTCATATTATCGCAGACCAGGACAGGAACATTTTCCGGCTTTATCCCACCGCCATAACGGCACGACAAGCCAGTAACAGCCTCTCCGAGATCTTCGTGTCCACGTTCCCACTGACGCCAGCCACCAAGGGAGTGAACGTTTACCTGGGAGAGGATTATGTTTGGATTGCGTTCACGGAGTTGTTGCTCGGTAACACCAAGACGATCGTATACCTTCTGGGAGAAATTACAGTGAAAAACATCACATTCGCGAATGAGCTGATCAAGAATATATTTACCTTCTTCAGATTTGAGATCTATATATGTAGTCAGTTTTCCGTTGTTTACCGTTTCGTGTCCTGCCATTGCAATGGGATTTTCGTACGTCCTGGGATTGTTGATTTTAATCACCTCAGCACCGTATTCAGACAAAAGCCGACCGCAGATAGGACCTGCGAGTACCTGGCAAAAATCCAAAACCTTATAGCCATCAAGGGGAAGCGTTATCTTGCCCTTGGGATCATACTGTGGAGGCGTCAGATTATCCAGTTCTGCCAATATCTCTGACCGGTCTTGATCGGGTTTGTGACGAGGGGATAGACCTGCGCTGTCACCGGACAGAAACATCAGCGAGGGAACGCCGGGCTGCATGGTGTCACCTAAAATAGGATCGTGAACAGAGATCACACTTCGGCTGTTAACAGCCGACGGATCTTTAGCCCACTCTTCTGTGGTCTGCGCAGCGACAACACCTGCCTGGCAGTCTTCCTGACCGGTAATCTCCCACTCAATAGACGTTTTTGTTTTCATCAGATCCTGAAGGTACTTGTCTTCATCCTCCGTCAGGGGGGCGTGGTAGGCCCAAGTGGAGGGAATAAACATTTCCACCATATTCTTTGTCCCTCTGGGGGGTGGCGTAACCTGGATATATTTACCATCCTTGCATGGGTGCTGCGTAAGGTATTTCATCAGCAGATAATCCGGAACAACCCGGTTGCCTTCCGTCTGCCTGTTTCGTTTGGCGGGAGGGTCGATGCCGCGGACACCTTCAACTTCGAAACAAGCGTCATATAACGGTACTTCGACACTTTGTGCATGGCCGCTTCTTTCTCGGACGATCAAAGCAGCAACAACACTGTGTACTGCCATCACGGCAGCAAAAGTTGAGGCCAGAGGCAAAGCGTTAAAGCGCGTAATATCTGTCATTACGTCGGTATAAATACCTGCTTCCGACTCGACGATTCCTTCCCAGCCTCTAAGGTCGGCTCTTGGATCACAGGAAGAAAAACCAGGGATGGAGCAGTAAATTAACGCGGGATTCAGCAAGCGGCACACTTCTTTATCAAGGCCAAGGCGCATCATCACACCCGGTCGGAAGTTTTCAATTAGGATATCAGCGGTAGAAATAAGCTTCTTGGCTATTTCCAAATCGTCTCCTTTTTTTAGATTCAAAACGATATTCCTCTTGCCGCGCAAAAGCACTGCGTTTGCATGATACTCGTTCCAAACTGGTCCTCCGGGAGGATCGATGTGGATCACGTCTGCACCGTAGTCAGCAAAGATCATAGAGGCCAGGGGCCCAGCAATGTACTGACCAAAATCAATAACCCGAATTCCAACCAGAGGTCCTTTTTTGTTCATTCTAATCCGTCCTTCCTGCAATATCGTGCCGCATGTAAAGTAAGACATGTATAGACGCAGAGCAATACGTGATGAAATTGTCACTTTCCTTCTGAAGATCACGGTATCATATGATTGAAAAGGATGCGAATCAAAGTTGGCTTATAAGATTCCAAAACGGAAAATAATACATTAAATCATCAATGCTTGCAAGGACCATCCTTGCTATAATAATAATAGAAATATATACAAAAACGATTGGGAGCACAAGAATATACTTGTGAAAAAGTGGTAAATCAACTGTTGGACAGGGATGTGATGGGGTGATACGATATACACCAACTAGGCGAGAAATTGGAAACCTATATAACAATAATTGGGCGTTGAGTCTGATTTTTAAGAAAGGAATAATAAGGTGATAGCGATGATGAACACGTGTAAGGTATTTGATGCAGACGTAGTTGTATGCGGCGGCGGTTGTGCAGGGTTCACCGCAGGAGTTGCAGCAGCCAGAGCGGGAAAGAGAACAATTCTCCTGGAACTGAGAGAGTCGTTGGGCGGCTTGTTTACAAATGGCTATATAACCGGAGCGGCAGGCTGTGTTGACGGAATCGGCAAGGAGTTCTATGAGAGAATGAATCGCAACGGAGACGCCATGATGAATCCGCATTCTCCCGTAATCGAGCCAGAGCGCGGCAAGGTAATGATGGAGCAGATGCTTCTTCAGGCTGGCTGCAGGATCTTGTATGGTACGCATGTTGTTGACTGTGTCGTTGAAGACGGCAAGATTAAAAAAGTAATCGCATATTGCAAATCCGGCAAAATCGAGGTCACCGGCAGAGTGTTTATAGATGCCACTGGAGATGCGGATTTGGCAATGGCGGCGGGCGTGCCCTGCGAGGTCAGTTCTGCAGAATACTGCGGGTTAAACGCCTCGGCCACAATGGGCTTCAGACTATCTTACGTGAACGAGACGAAATACAGAGAAGCGGAGCAGAGTTGGAAAGAGAAAAATGACCAGACCAAACACAGAAATCTGATCGTGGCAAAAGAGTTCGAAGCTCTGGAAAACGGAGATCTTCCGGAGGTGCTCAGTCCGGGCAATATTGTTTTTACGATTCCAACCGGAAGAGACAGATCGTCTACAGATGTTACAATGGATGCCACGCACACATTTGACTGCCGCTGCGACGATGTTGTGGACCTGTCCAGACAGATTGTCGATCAGCATAACAAGGTGCTTATTTTTGTGGATTTTCTGAAAAAATATGTTCCTGGTTTTGAGGAGTGTGTTCTGACGAATCTTGCCCCAATGAATGGCGTCAGAGACTCCAGGAGAATTGTAGGAGAGTATATTTTCAGAGATCTTGATCTCGCATCCGCTCAGAAATTTGAGGATGGAATCGCACAGTTCTGTGAGCCTTTTGATACCCATGTGCCGACACCTGGCTTCCATACAGCCATAAGACATATCCACTATAAAGAGCCGGTTGCTACTGCGATTTGCAGACCGGCCCAGGATTGCGATAATAAAATGATGCATCCCTTTGTTGCGCCTGATCCTGACAGTTATGAGCTCAGAACTGATCCGAGAGAGTATTGTGAAATCCCCTACAGATCTCTGGTAGCAAAGGGTGTGGATAATCTTCTTGCGGTTGGTCGCTGTTATTCAGCTGAATTCCATGCCATTGGAGCAACCAGAATTATTGGGACAAGTATGAGTATGGGTCAAGCTGCAGGCACTGCGGCAAGTATGGCCGTGGACAGCGGGGTCGCGCTGCGGGATGTAGATGGGAAGGCCTTAAAGGCCCAGCTGATTGCAGACGGCGCCAACCTAGATAAGCCTCCCGAGGGCTATTGGCAGGAGATCCGGGAAAAGAAGGATGGCGTTCCGACTGTTCTTGCAAATGACATTGCGGTAATTCTGTAAAACGGAACTTCTCATAATGCCACGGGGTAATGCAATATTAGATTGGGAGATATAAGTGGATGGCAAAATATATCTTGAAACGAATCGCACAGACAGTGGTAGTGATTATTATTGTTGCGATCGCAACTTTCTTTCTGACAAGCCTGATACCCAGCGATCCGGTATATGTGATCGGCGGAGAAGACCTAACGCAGGAACAGTATGACGCGATTTACTACAGCCTTGGATTGGATAAGCCTTTGCCGGTGCGATTCTTCAACTGGGCAGCAAATGCTTTGAAGGGAGATTTTGGAACATCGTATGTATATCACCAACCAGTCTGGAAGTTAATTGGCTCAAGAGTAACAACAACCCTGTATTTTTCTTTCCTTTCCATGTTGATCAGTATACCGATCGGGATTCTATTCGGAATGATTACTGCAGTCAAGAGAGGGAAGAAAGCAGATACAATCATCACACTGCTTGCGAATATAAGCTCGTGCCTTCCTCAGTTCTGGATTGGCATTTGCCTGCTGTTCATATTTGGATTAAAAATGAGGATCCTTCCTACATATGGTTTTGACTGGCCTTGGAAGATCGGACTTGGAGAACACCTGAAGTTGATCATCATGCCTCTGATTTGCCTGTCTCTGGGTGGAATAGCAAGCTTTACAAGACAGACACGGTCAAGCATGCTTGAGGTTATTCGCCAGGATTTTGTAAGAACTGCTAGAAGTAAGGGCTTGAAAGAAAAAAAGGTGATTTTCAAACATATAATGAGAAACGGACTGATTCCTGTCATTACCATGTTTGGCAACCGACTGGCATTTATGATTGGCGGATCCATGTTCGTGGAGAACGTGTTCGCTATTCCCGGCATGGGGACATTGATGCTCAAATGTATTAACGGAAGCGATTTGCCCACGATTCAGGCACTTGTGCTTATAACTACGGCGGTGTCCTGCGTAGCATACATCTTGACGGATCTGCTTTACGTAATTGTGGATCCGCGAATTAGTCTGACTTCTGACCAGTCAAACTAAGCGGGGTGATTGGTATGAACGAGATGAATAAAGAAATATGTAAAAAAGATCAGAGACGGGAAAAGGCACGCAAATTTATTAAAACGATGTTCAGCAGAAAGATGGTTATAGTTGCTGCAACTGGAGTTGTTATCTTTATCCTCCTGGCCATTTTTGCTGGAATCATTACACCCTATAATCCCAATACTACAAGCCCGTATGAAACGTTCCAGAAACCTAGTGCTACTCACTGGCTCGGAACAGATGACTATGGAAGAGATATTCTGACAAGGCTGATCTACGGCGCACGGGTGTCTTTGATCGTAGGTGTCCTTGCGGTTGTGATTGCATGTGTCATTGGTGTGTTTCTTGGATTGTGTGCCGCGTATTTTGGAGGCATTGTAGATACGGTTATCATGCGGCTGAGTGAGGCGCTCATGTCAATCCCGAGAATAATGGTTGCGTTGGCACTGATCGCAATTATTGGGTCGAGCATTTCGGACCTGGCAATTGTTCTGGCGATACCGACAATTCCGGGGTACATCAGGATGATCCGCGGACAGGCCTTAAGCCTGAAAACAAGTGATTATGTCCGGGCGGTTGAATTGCAGGGCGCCAACAGCTTTTACGTGATGTTAAAGCACATCCTCCCCAATGCAATCTCACCGATCATTGTGATGATGACGCAGCAGGTTGGTTCGACAATTCTTATGGAATCCGGTTTGAGTTACGTGGGAATTGGCATTTCCATTCCCATTGCGTCCTGGGGAACAATGGTGTCTAACGGTAAGAACTATCTTTTGAATCAGCCGATTCTTGCAATCGCACCCGGCGTATGTGTTGCACTTTTGGTTATCTGCTTGAATGTATTGGGCGATGGAATCAGAGATGCGCTGGATCCGCGCCTTAGAGGCGAGATCTAAGGCTTTAACACGGAGGAAACAATCAGATGAGTAATTTGCTGAATATTAGCGGGCTGAAAACCGGGTTTCGCACAGAAAATCAGCTGATCACCATCGTGGATAATGTATCGCTGCATTTGAAACGAGGAGAAATCATAGGGCTTGTGGGAGAGTCAGGAAGCGGAAAGTCAGTAACAATGATGAGTACGATCCAACTCCTTTCAGGATCTGGAAAAATCATGGATGGATCCGTTGAACTGGAGGATAATGGGATCAATATACTGGATTACAAACCCAATAGTCCCCAGATGCAGGAGATCCGTGGGGGACGGATCGGCATGATCTTTCAGGAACCCATGACATCTTTGAATCCTGTTATGACGATCGGAGCGCAGATTCAGGAAACGATTATGCTTCATTTAGGCCTCAACTCAGAGGATGCAAAAAAGCGCGCGATAGAGATGATGAAGCTCGTGAACATCCCGGATGCTGAAGAACGCTATAACAACTATGCCCAGCAGTTCTCCGGAGGAATGCGGCAAAGAATCATGATTGCCATGGTACTTGCGGCAAAGCCGGATATTCTGATAGCGGATGAAGCGACAACGGCGTTGGATGTGACGACACAGGGGCAACTTCTAGAGATGATTCGAGATTTGTCGGTTAAAACGGGGATCGCTGTTATCATTGTCACGCACAATCTTGGAATTGTTGCACGGTATGCTGACCGGATTTACGTTATGTATGCCGGAAACATTGTGGAACATACGACGACGAAAGAGCTGTTCAGAGATCCGAAACACCCATATACGAGGGGGCTTCTCAGAGCTATTCCTCGCTTAAACGACCAGAAGGATCGCGTGTTGATACCCATAGATGGACTCCCGCCTACACCGGCTGAGAGACCTGCATACTGTCCCTTCTATGAGAGGTGCCTGTACCGGGGAGAGGAGTGTTCTCAAAGAAATAAGCCGGAACTGCACGAGGTTGCGCCGGGACACTTTATTGCCTGCCACCTAACGCCGGAAACTGTAGATGAGAGAAAAGGCTATGTAGAGTCGCTGATGCAGAAAAAAAGACCGGAAAAAGAAATCCAAGACTCGAATTGCCTTGAAGTAAATGGACTTGTTAAGAGTTTCGACATTCACAAAGGTATTATGCAGCGCAAGGTAGGGTCTTTTAATGCGCTTGAGGATATTTCATTCAACCTGCGAAAAGGAGAAACTCTGGGACTGGTTGGAGAAAGCGGTTGTGGTAAAACGACATTGGCTCGTTGCCTTCTGCGGATGTATAAGCCAAATGCCGGTGAAATCAAACTGTTTGACCATGATATTGCGGCATTAACGAAAAGAGAGTTAAGGCCTTATCGAAATCTGATTTCAATGGTGTTTCAAGATCCGTTTTCTTCTTTGGATCCAAGGCAGACAGCCGGCTCTATTGTTGGTGAGCCACTGAAGCTTCACAAGCTGGTATCAGGGCAGGAGGAGTATGAAGGCAAAGTAGATCATTTGTTTGAAATGGTTGGCCTGAGTCCGCTGCAAAAAGGACGTTATCCCCATGAGTTTTCCGGTGGTCAGAGACAGAGATTGGGCATTGCGCGTGCATTGGCATCAAATCCGGAAATCATGATTCTGGATGAGCCAATCTCAGCTCTGGATGTTTCGATTCAGGCGCAAATTATAAATCTGCTTGAGGAGCTGCAGTCACGGTTAGGATTATCCTATATTTTTATTGCCCATGATCTTGCGGTTGTAAAGCATATCAGCGATAGAATTCTTGTAATGTACCTTGGTCGCGTGATGGAAATAGCAGACAGTGATGAGCTTTATGATCATCCTTTGCATCCTTATACGAGGGCACTGTTGTCCTCTGTGCCACTAGTGGATCCCGAGCAGGAAGAGGGAAGGCCATTCATACCGCTGAAAGGAGAAGTTCCGAGTGTGTTAAACAGACCCAAAGGGTGCCCCTTCAGTGACCGCTGTGATCATGCAAGCGAGAGATGCACCAGGGAGATCCCTCCTCTGAAAACGATGGACAACGGGCATATTGTTGCTTGCTTTTTGTATGAATAAAGAATACCAATTGGGCGATCCCGCACAACGCGGAAAAATATAATAGAATGAAAGGATTGAAACAAATGAAGGCAAAGAGACTACTTGTAATGTTCCTCGCCCTTGCGCTGGTGCTTTGTACCGCGGCATGCGGTGGAGGCAAGGCGGAAGAACAGCCTGCGCAAAGCTCCAATGAAAGCGCAGCAGCAAACCAGGAAACAGCTCCTGCTGGCAATACAGAACAGGCTGCCACAGAAGCGGCAAACGCAAAAAACGAGTTTAACCAGGGAACGGAGGGTACTTCCGAAGAGGATAAGTACGGAGGGGAGCTTGTTACCTGCAGAAGCGTAAACCCGACATGTCTCTTCTACCCCTATATGTACGCGTCTTCCCAGAAATACTGCTTCCCCGCGATTGAGACACTTGGCCGCTACAATCTGGAGACAAATCACTACGAGCCCTTCCTTTGCGAAAGCTGGGAGAGAGATAATGAAGCGCTCACCTTGACGCTTAAGCTGAAACAAGGCATCAAATTCCATGACGGGTCTGATTTCAATGCAGAGTCTGTTAAATGGGAATTTGAGTACATGATCGAAAACGGAAATGGCAACTTGATCGGGAACCCTGCCGGTTTTGAAGTTGTGGATGACTACACACTGAAGATCCAGTTCAGCAACTTCGCCCTTGACTGGGAAGACGTTATCGCGGCAACTCCTATCTATTCTCAGAAGGCATTTGAAGACAATGGTCTGGATTGGTGTCTGAATAATATTGTCGGTACCGGCCCGTTTGTCATGAAAGAATACGTAGCGGATTCTTACATGACCTTTGAGCGGAATGAAAACTACTGGCAGGAAGGGCTTCCTTATCTGGACAGTGTGAAGCATCAGATCATTCCTGACTGGGCAGGCGAGATGACGGCGTTTGATCAGGGCACGATCGACTGGTTCGTCTGCGGCGACATCAGTACTGCTGACAGCCTGTTTGCGATGGGATATGATAATGGTGCTGTAGAGACGGTTGACGGCGGCACGGTGTTTGGCGTATATCCAAACTCAATGATTGAAGGTGATCCCTTCTATGATGTAAGAGTTAGACAGGCCGTCCTGCTTTACGGTGTGGATTGGGATGCTGTTACATTCCAGGCTAAAGGAAAATATGGCTTCACATCCCTGCAGGGTATTACTGACGGTGCACTTGGATACAGCGCAGATGTAGAGAAGGAGTCCTATTATGATGTTGAAAAAGCAAAGGCCCTTCTTGCTGAAGCTGGATACGAGAATGGATTTGATACAAAGATCATTACCGCAAACTACGGTGTTCCCGCGGCAACGGCACTTCAGGATCAGCTGAAGGCGATCGGTATTAATGCTGAGATCGAAGAGATCGCCACAAGTGATGGCCGCCGTTATGACGGCAGCACGCCTGGCCTTTACATCAACAGCGGAAACACAACATATGATTATGGTAAACAGCTTCAGAGACAGTATTCGTACATTGGTCAGATGAATAAAATGTGCAACTTTTCTGAGGAGTACAATGCCGTGTGTGATTCCGTATTCAGTGCACAGGATTATGAGAGCAAAGCGGCGAGCATTCAGCAGGCAATTCATATGTTGAGTGTGGATGAGTGCCTCTATCGTGTAATGTTTATCCAGCCGAATATCCTGTTCTTGAATGACAGAGTAATCGACAGCGGACTGGAAACAAACAACTACTATACGCCGGAAATTGCCTGGATTGATAAGAATGCGGGTTGAGTAATGTCCCGAAAAGGTCCAGCGGTGCAAAAAGCTGACGGCGTATCTGCATCCAATTGAAACCAGACCTTTTCCTAATCTCAATTTCCTCCTTTTTGCAGTTCAGAAAAAAGGGACATTTCCGAAAGGAAACGTCCCTTTTTCTGAATAAAAGACTGATCACTGTATAGTGTTACAGATGGGCCAGATAATGATCGATTTCATGAATCAGTTCGTCCGAAGCTTTTTTGCAACAAACGAAGAATTGAGACATGTAATCATGCAGGTTTTTCTTATCATATACGATACCGAAGTAAGACAGTTCAAGCATATCTGAGGTCCTGAAAAAGCATACATTAGGTGGGAGGCTTTTATGGATCAGTTTTTTATATAGTACTTCTCTGGATATGAATCCGCAACATTTTCCCATCTGACATAAGTCAAAAATAATGTCGTGATTGGTCGTTTCCATAACAATGTTGGGGGTAACACTGTTTTCAGAAAGCAGTCGTTCCATTATAATGCGGAGCATGCTGTACATAGGGGGTAAAGCAATCGGGAATTGGCATACTTCAGCAATCTTTACGCCATGTTTATGGTCCTCAATGAACTTGTTAGAGAAACCAGGTTCGTGTTTTTCAAGCAATTCGCGGCTGATGATAAAGAATAATTCGTCCTCATATAGTTCTATAGTGCTGTCCCCGGAATTAATGTTATCCAGCATGCCCATATATAAATCAATTTTTCGCTGATGCAATTGACTATAAAGAGCCTTTTGAGATCCTGGTACAATAGAGACAATCACATTTGGATACAAGCTTTGGTAGGAACTGACAATCTTGGGAATCACCACGGTTCCTCTTACACTAGTTATGCCGACAGATAGTCTGTAGCGATCCAGAGATGTGGAATGATCTTTGAGATTGTTAACAAGATCCTGCTCGGCGTCAAGAACTTTATGGGAATAAATAAGCATGCGTTCGCCTTGGTAAGTCAACTTCAATTGTGATCCGCGCTCGAAAAAAACAGCGTTAAACTGATGCTCCAGCTTCTTTATTTGCTCGCTGAGTGCCTGCTGAGAGATGAACAGCCTATTTGCCGCTTTTGTAAAACTCATTTCCTCAGCGACAACTATGAAGTAATACAAGCTAAGATTCTTCATAAAAATGCTCCCAACAGTTTAATATAGAAGTATTTTAACATCATTATAAAACGATATCAAGTAACATACATAATGCCACGTCTGCTGGTTTACAAAAAGCCTTCTTAACATTATGCGGACGAGAATGAACCATGAAGGTAGACGTCTAATGAATCATTCTGGAGGTGTGAAAAACATGTCAAAATGGTCTGATTGCATTCTTTACCCGGAAAATATGGAATTTCCAAAGGCTCGCCCGATCCCATGGATCGCAAAGCTGGACGATATTGACGGCTTGGCATGTAGCTATTCTATTCATTGGAATATGCCATTTGACGCAAAAGATCAGCCTGTGCCAAAGCCAGGATGCCGCATAGTAGGGCATCCTCCTCACATGCACAAGGAAAATGAACTGATTTTTATGATTGGAAACGATCCGGGGAATACTGCTGATCTCGGCGCAGAGGTGGAGGTTTGCCTAGGACCAGAGATGGAGAGGTTTGTAATCACAAAAAGCTGTTGTCTGCAAATTCCTGCAAATACACCCCATGGCTTTTATCATGTAAACAAATGCTGGCGGCCTTGGATGTTTATCCAAGTGCAGGAAGCAAACCCAAGAACTGAAAAGTTTTTGTGGGAGTATCTTACCCCAGAAGAGATAGCGAGCATTCCAGAGAAAGCTATGCAGTTCTGGGTCGATGTGGGTTACGAAAAGTAATTCCCGTCTGCCAGAGCAGAGAATGGTTCGCGGAGAGAATACGAGGGGATTTAATTGGAGCAAAAAAGAAGTAAGCAGCAGTATATCATAATGACGGAGACTCCCGTTTCCCGATTAG
>CADBRY010000206.1 GCA_902797195.1 uncultured Eubacteriales bacterium | reverse complement strand
CCTTCCGGTATCATTTCCACCGCTTTTTCTATAAGGCTCAGAGACCGGAACAGTTCCCCGATCCTGACCCTGAATCTTCCGTAAGCATCCCCGCTTTCTTCGATGCAGGGTTCAAAACCCAGCCTGTCGTACACTCCGTATGTTCCGTTTACCCGGCTGTCCAGATGGATCCCCGAGGCTCTCGCCACAGGCCCCACAACGCACAGGTCCCTTGCTTCTTCCCCGGTCAGGGCTCCTGTTCCCTCCAGCCTTTTTTTAAACGACCTCTCGGCCATGAGCAGTTTGACCATATCTTCGGCGTTGACCTCAAACTCCTCCAGCTTTTCCGTCAACTCTCTCAGACCGGCGTTATTGATATCTTCTTCCATTCCCCCTACTCTGCACATGGAATGTATGATCCTGTTTCCCGAGATCCTTTTGATTATCTCCAGGCCTTCTTCCCTCAGATTCCACAGTCTCCCTGAGAAGATCTTATTTCCCGTTATGTCACACATTCTGCATATCCAGTAGAGATGGTTCTGCACTCTCTCAAGCTCGAGCATTATGGTCCTCAGGTATTCCCCTCTTTCGGGAACGGTAACGTCCATGGCGTTCTCAAGGGCGGCGCAGAAGAGCCAGCTGTTGCTGAAGCTTGTAAGTCCTGATGCTCTTTCCATCACCCGGATCATCTCTTCCGGGCTTTTCTTCTCGGCCAGCTTCTCGATCCCTCTGTGTACAAAGCCAACGGAGGGCACCGCTTCCACAACTCGTTCCCCTTCGATTATGAGATCAAGTTGGAAGGGTTCCATAAGGGCAGGGTGATGAGGTCCGAAGGGTATCATCATCTTGTTTTTCATTCCTGTTCCCTCCCCTCGGCTGAATGTTGATCAGAGTCTTCTCTTTCAGAAATTCTCATACTCATACTCATAAAGGTACCTTCGTAGTCCAGCTCACTGTGCTTGAAGGTTATTCCATAAAGATCCTGTATCTCGTTTTCGTATACGAATGCAGGCCAGTATATTCTGGTTATGCTCTCCACTTCATCGTCGGGACCCAACATGACCTTGAAATTTATCGGTCCTTTACTGCCGTCAAAAGAATAGAGCAGCTGACAGGCCCCTTCATTTTGTGCTGTGGCACATATCTGCACCAGCCTCATGCCTTCATCTTTTAAATCCGCGACTTTGGAAAAGAGATAGGGCAGATCGACTGTTTCAAACAATTCCTTTACCTGCAGCTTGCCCATCATTCTTCTCCTTCCCCGCCGTCCGTTGCCTTTTCATCAAAAACCTCAAGGACTTCCTTAAGCCCTGCGACCAGGGACTCGGGATCCGGCGCACAGCCCGGGATCCGATGATCCACCGTGACCACCTTCTCCATACCGCCCACAATGTTGTCCCCGTCCTTGAACAGGCCTCCGTCACATGCGCAATCTCCCACGGCCAAAACCGCCTTGGGCTCTACCATCTGCTCATACAGCTGCTTTATAACATCCCTGTTCTGATTGTTTACCCCTCCGGTCAGCAGGAGAATATCAGCATGCTTGGGGTTGTTTGTCAGTTTGAATCCGTCTTTTTCAAGGCCATAGTCCCCGTTGAAGGCGGCCATGACTTCGGCACCGCAGCCGTTGCAGCCCGCCCCGCCGAAGTAGAGGACCCAGGGTGACTTTTTTGCAAATGACATCTCTATACCCCCTCTATCACAAACTGAAGCACGAATAAATTCACGATGCCCAAAGCGATGGTGATCACCCATGCGGATCTGAGAGCAAAATCGGGTTTGACTCTGGACAGCACTCCTCCCCCTATGACCTGCAGGAAATATACGGCGGCACATACGAGGATGCCGACGATATATCCCGTTACCCGGCCATTGGACAGGAAGAGGAAGAGGATCCCGAACATGGTGACTCTTTCATACCATCCCATCATCTTCATCACGCCCAGGGTGCGGCCTGTGTATTCCGTTTCAGTTCCGCTTACAAGCTCATGTATGCCCGATCCGGACGCGCCCAGATCAAAAGGTGCCGCTTCCAGCTTGATGGTCATAATGTAAATGAAACCAAGAAACAGTCCGGCCATAGGCAGGAGGGCCATGCCTCCCGATCCCGCCAGTTCCCTGACTCCGAAGGTGTCTTTGTAGATGTAAAACCCAACCGCTGTGGCTATTATCATCGGCTGGCAGGCCATCATCATTAGCATTTTCCGCCTGGCCCCCAGCACACTGTATGGAGAACCTGATGAGTATGCAGCTGTTACGGCGAAGGCTGTTGCCGTTATCTGCAGCACTACCACCAGCATAAGATCCCCACCGGCGAAGAACACCCCTCCCGCGGCAAGTGTAAATATCATGTGTATCAGCAGA
The DNA here is from genome assembly GCA_902797195.1 of uncultured Eubacteriales bacterium. Classification (GTDB taxonomy): domain Bacteria; phylum Bacillota; class Clostridia; order Peptostreptococcales; family Anaerovoracaceae; genus Lentihominibacter. Next base: position 6,829 of record CADBRY010000206.1, on the reverse strand, counting down.
TACAGATCCTGGTGCGGGCTCGGAGACATGCTGTCCTTTTCCAGCAGTTTTCGCACATCGTAATAAGGCTGCAGAAGGGTCGCACCCGCCCTCCCCTCCAGGACAGCCGACAGCATTCTGCCCAGTCCTTCGAAGATGCAGCCTGCCACAGGTGCTATAAGGAGGTATGCCACTATCATCAGTATTTTTGTGATCACTGGACCCCACCTCCCAGAAGTTCTATAAAGTTGCTGATCACCGAGCCGATTCCGGTGGCCAGGAATGCCACCGCTATCAGACTTCCGGCCAGGTTGATCCGTCTCTCATTGAAGTGCCTTCCCATGTAAGTGTCTCCAAGAGAAAACTCCACTTCATTCTCCATGGCTCCGTAATATGTCCTGTTATCTCCCTTGTTTACGCCGGCCAGATAGATCGTGGAAGGCTTGCTCATTCTTCTGCCGAAGAGAAGCAGTCCCACAAGAAGCAGCAGCGCTATCATCCCTACCATCACCACAAGATCGGCAGAAGAAACCAGAGTCGTCACCGATCCGCCGTAAACATCTTTAAGGTATGGCACCAGAAGATATGATGATATAAGAGGAAGTCCGAGGCATAGAATTACGGACACCGCCGCAAAGACAATCACTCCTATCCTTTCAGGCTTCTCCTCCTTAAGAGGATCGATCCCTTCTTCATGTGATGCCGCGGTCAATCTTGCCATGAGAGCCACTCCGTAATAAGCCGACACCGCGAATCCAAAACACAGTATCCCCCCAATGGTCAGATACTTGGCGTTGACCACCGCCACAAGAGAGATCCATCCGCACAGGAGTATCCCGAAGGGAGCCAGGAACATGGCTGTCATCCCCAGTATTATCAAAATGGAAATGACGGGCAGTTTCGGGAACATACCCTCCATGTCCTCTATCCTGCTGCTGTTTATCAGGCTTCCGGCAGTGCCGAAGCAAACTATAAGAAGGGTCTTCAGAAAGCTGTGCAGCATCACCATCATTATAGCCGCCCATAGAGCCTCAGGGACCCCAAGCCCTGTGCAGACAGCCACCAGACCCATATTCGCCGTTGTGGAACAGGCAAGGATCTCTCTGATATCTTTCTTTGGGATGGCGACAAAAGATGCAAAGAGGAAGGTCACTCCTCCCACCATCATTATCATGACTCCGATAAAACTGGATGAGCTCATGGCCGGAGCCAGCTTGATCAATATGAAAGCACCCCCGTTGATGACCGCCGCCGTAATCAGTCCGGCCGCAGGTGCGGGAGAGTGCATTGACGAAGTGAGCCAGCTGTTGAAGGGCATGAGGGCAGCTCTTGCAATCCCCGCAAAAGCAAAGAATGTGGCAGGGATCAGCACCAGATTTCCGTAGATCTTTCCATAGATCATCATCGTGCTGAATTCCAGGGTGCCAAAGACCATTCCGATGATAAGTATGCCTACTACGAAGCTCATGCCTCCCAGAAGGTTTATATTTATTACTTTGAAGCCTCTCTTAAGTGACTCTTTGCTGCCATCGCAGGCCGTCATCCAAAAAGAGGACAGGGTGGATATCTGCCAGAAGAGGTACATCCAGATCATATTGTTGGATGAAACCAGTCCTATCATGGATCCTATGGCAAGGAACATGGAGAAAAACATTATGCGGGCCATGCCCGGAGCATCGTCCCTGTATCTTCTCACATATCCCAGTCCGTAGATGCACATGGCGCTTCCGATCAGACTGATTATCAGTATCATTACCACCGAAAACTTATCGATGCTGATGTTGTGCTGGATATCGATATGACCGCCGCTGGAAAACTCAAACCACGCTACGGTGACAGTCTGAGCAACGGAAAGAAGGGCGGCAAAGATGTTTCTGTGCCTTATGCTCAAAAACACTATGTATGCCGCCAGAGCGATATTGAGACCTGTCACCACAAATCTCATATCTTCCCCATATGCGGAAAAGAATTCTCCCGTAGTTGCAAAAAACCGAATCCCTGTGATTATGGCTGCCCCCGCTATCACGATCGTGGAAGCATATACCATAACCTCTCTCATTTTTTCGCTTTTGACCGCCAGAAAGGCAAAGGCGATCACCATGGGAAAGAGTATTGAAAATATAATAACGCCCATCAACTCCTCCTGGTCACTAGGCTTGGCAGTTGTCCGTCATCCATTTTGCTTTTCGTCAGAAGCCACAATGCCTTCCACTTCTCTCATATGATGAAGCTCGGCATTGAACTTCGCCGATATAGCGTCACAGCTCTTCTTGAAGCTGGCTTTGCATTCTTCAGGGGAAGGTTCTACCTTCTTTGAAAGCATGTATAAGAGTATGCAGGCCACAGCGCACACTATGGTCATTACCCACAGTATGATCTTTATGGTTCCCACTATTGTATCAACATTGACCGCTTCAAGTATTCCATCGAAGTAATCGCCGGATTCCCACGCGTCTTCCGTTCCCCATCCTTCATACCAGGGCTCAAAGAGGAGAGCGATGATATTCATGACCGTAACGATCAGCAGCAGGAAGGATATCCTTCTGGTATCACCGATGGCAAGTCCCGTTCTTTCATTTTTCGGGAAGCTGACGGGATCTTTCTTGGAAAGTCCCCCATAGCGTCTCCTCCAGATAAAGTACAGCACCGGTCCGGTGAGGATACCCACCATTCCGCCTGTGTAGTAATCCGATCCGTTTACAAAGAATGCGAAAAGGGCTACACAGATAGGAACTATACAGAGAACCTTCAGGAATCCGTCCCCTCCGGGTATACGGAAGAGATATTCTTCCTTGGGTATGCGCTTCCTCAGTATGATAATGGAAATATATACCATTATGTAGGATGCCAACAGAAGGGCCACATCCAGAACGATGATGAATCCGAAGGGGAACATACAGAATACCAGATTGAATATGCCTACAGAAAGCACAGCCACATATGGCACACCGAACTTCTTGTCGCATTTTACCATGACTCCCGGCGTCAGATTGTCATCGGCCAGAGCAAAGAATCCTCTGGAACCGGAAGCGATATAGGTATTGTATATAGAACACTGAGCCAGTATGGCTACGATCACGAATATTATTCCCCAAATGGGTCCCCAGAAATGGGATACCACATCGGCATATCCCACTGTTCCGGCTTCGGTTCCCCAGTTGTCCCACTGGCCCAGGGAGCCAAGTCCGAAGGTTGTGGGCAGGATGTATACCGACATTATCAAAGGAATGGTAACCAGAGTTCCTTTTGGAATTACCTGGGGATTTGAAACCTCTCCCGCAATTGTGGACATTGATTCGTATCCCGAGTACATCCACATTCCTATTGAGATTCCGCCGGCGATGTAGAAGAACCAGTCGGAGATTCCCGTGGCGGGTTCGGGTGTCAGCTGGAATGAGATCGTTGATGCCGTCTCCGCATCTCCGCCCCAGTTCAGCAGTCCGCAAAGGGCAACTATTCCAAAGGCAACCATAACGAGTATGGACAGCACCGTGCTGACCCAGCCTACATCCTTTACTCCCCTTATATTGATCAGGGTGAATATGGCTATCATACAGAACTTGAGCGCAAACTCTCCTCCAATACCCATATCCCATACCGTTGCCGCATAACCGCCTGCAAGTATGACGTAGGATGTGTTGTCGATGTAGATGGAGATCGTCCTCCACCATCCTGCCTGGAATCCCCAGAACTCACCGAGAGCCTCCTGTACCCATTTGTAGTATCCACCCTCCTGAGGTCTTACGGAGCCCAGTTCAGATGCTACAAGTCCAAAGGGAAGTCCCCACACAAAAGGAAGGACGCACAGCATTATGATGGTCAGCCCCGGTCCGCATTCCGGTATCATTTCCTCTATACCGTAGCATCCCGCGGCTACCAGGCAGAAAATCATGAATACGACTGTCGAGACTTTGATCTCGTGCTTTTTCAGCCCGTGATCCGCCGTCTGAACCGTCGTGGTCTGCAGTTCACTCATAATTTGCCTCCTTAAGAAATAATAAAAAAAGAATGATTGCTTATTAAAAGCTGTAATGATTTATACAGTTAAATTATACGACCGGCGGGCTTTATATTCAAGATATTAGAAAAAACAGCGCGGTCTGTGCTGTTAAACCACGCTGTTGCAATCATTACAGTTCTCTTCGGCCTTCCATGGCTTTCAGAAGGGTCACTTCATCTGCATATTCCAGATCTCCTCCCACTGGAACGCCGTGGGCTATCCTTGTGACTCTGATGCCGCTTGGTTTAATGAGACGGGCTATGTACATGGCGGTAGCCTCCCCCTCGATGGTGGGATTTGTGGCAAGTATAAGCTCCTTCACCCTCTCATCCTGCAGCCTTGTAATAAGGCTTTTCAGGTTGATGTCCTCAGGCCCGATCCCGTCCATGGGAGAAATGGCCCCGTGAAGGACGTGATACTGGCCTTTATACTCTCTGATCTTTTCCATGGAGACCACATCTCTCGCATTTTCCACAACACAGATGACGGATCTGTCTCTGGTTTCATCGGAGCAGATACTGCACGGATCGCTCTCGGTAAGATTCCCGCATACGGAACAGTACCGCATGGACCGCTTGGCATCCTGTATGGCCTCCGCAAGAGCAAAGGCCTCCTTATCCTCCATTGAAAGAATATGAAAAGCCAGCCTCTGGGCAGTCTTTCCACCGATGCCCGGAAGCTTGCTCATTTCACCTATAAGTCTGTTTAGGGGTTTTGCGTAATACCTCATATTTCCCTTTTACGTCCGCCGGTATTAAAGTCCCGGTATCCCAAGCCCTGCGGTAAACTTGCTCATCTCAGCCTGAGATATCTCCTCCATCTGTCTGAGGGCCTCGTTTGTGGCTGTGAGGATGAGATCCTGGAGCATTTCCACATCCTCAGGATCCACCACATCAGGCTCGATGCGGATCTCTTTGAGCTCTTTCTTACCGTTTACAGTAACGGAAACAGCTCCTCCTCCCGATGTTGCGCTGGCCTCCATCTCATCGATCTGTGCCTGCACCTCATCCATCTGTCTCTGCATGGCCTGCATCTGCTGCATCTGCTGCTGCATATTGCCGCCGCCGCTCTTTTTGGGTCTCTTTCCGGCTCTCATTCCTTTTCCCATTTTGATCCTCCTGTAATAATGATATCCTCTGTCTCGATTCTGCTATTCAATGTCAACGGGTATGCCTATGAGGGATGCGGCCTGTGCCGCCGCCTCTTCCACGGAGACTTCCTCAGGGGCTCCTTCATTCATTTCTATTTTCATGTGTCTGCGGCTTCCCGTGCGGCCTTCCATCAGGTCCTCGATCAGCTTCCGGTTGTTTTCAAGATGCCGTCTGTTCATATCCCCGCTTACCGTCACCGTGAAGGATGACTCGTCCATGGAAGAAAGCATGGAGTTGCTTCGTATCAGATACATGCTGCCTTTGCTGGCTGAGCCGTCGTTGAACACCTGATCCCACAGGGTCAGCAGGTCATGCCCTTCCTCCCCCTTGGGTGCGGGCTCATCCTCTACAGCACCGGCCTCCGTCTCCGTGAAGACATCCTCAGCGGGGCCCTCCGCAGCCGGACTCTCCGCCTCTTTTTTTACTTCCGCCTTGGTTTTGGGCTCTATTTTTTTCATGGCGGGCATTGCCTTTGTAAGATCTCCCCTGTTGGAAAGATTCACCACGCAAAGCTCCAGAAGTATCCTGGGCTTAGGTGACCACTTAGCCTCGTTAAGGGTCTTGGAAAGCTCCATGATGCCCCGGCTGATCTCCTCAGGCTCCATCATCTGGGCCTGCTCTCTTATCCTGTCTATATTCTCCACGGAAAGGTTGATGACCTCCTGAGGATCCCTTATGAACCTGGCCATCAGAAGATTCCTGTAATGCTGGATCCAGTCGTTCATAAGCTGCTTGGCTTCTCTTCCGCTTTCAAGAAGATTGGATATACAGCCTATGGCATCGGCGGTCCTGCCCCTTATTACCATATCCGTCAGTTCAAGCATGGCTTCTTCACCGGATGCTCCCAGATACTCAAGGACCTCGGCCGTGTCCACCTTTCCCCGGCTGCCCGTCACGCACTGATCAAGGATGGAAAGCCCGTCACGAACGGAACCATCCGCGTTTGCCGCAATGATCCTCAGTGCGCTTTCGGTCACCTCTATCCCCAGTTCACCGCATATGTTTTTCATGCCTTCGGCTATGATCCTCTCAGGCACCCGTCTGAAATCTAGGTGGACGCATCTTGACAGGATTGTTGCGGGAAGTTTCTGAGGCTCCGTGGTTGCCAGAATGAACACCACGTAGTGAGGCGGCTCCTCAAGGGTCTTCAAGAGGGCATTGAAGGCTTCTGGAGTCAGCATGTGCACTTCGTCGATTATGTATACTTTTTTACTGCCTGTAAAAGGAGGATAGTTGATACTTTCCCTCAGTTCCTTCACCTGGTCGATTCCTCTGTTGGAGGCTGCGTCGATCTCCACCACGTCGATGAAGGTGCCGTTGCTGATGGCCTGGCAATTGCTGCACTGACCGCAGGGCTTATCTCCTTCGGAAAGGCAATTGAGCCCTTTGGCCAAAAGACGGGCCGTTGTGGTCTTGCCCGTTCCTCTGGTCCCGCAGAAAAGATATGCATGGCTGATGGTATCGGCCTTCAGCTGATTCTTCAGTATCTTTTTTACGTGATCCTGTCCAAGAAGCTGCTCAAACACTTCCGGCCTGTATGCTCTGTATAACGCCTTATACATACCTGTCTCCAATGTCTCCCTTCATGTGATATTTATCTAAAATTGCCCTTTGAAAGTCCCGCAAGTCGTGGAGAAGGCTGATCTGCGGCACATAGCACTATCCGCTTATTGCTGCTTCCTTCCGGACCTGACAAGGT
>CADBRY010000205.1 GCA_902797195.1 uncultured Eubacteriales bacterium | reverse complement strand
GCCACTATGGAAAGGCCAAAGGCTACGGCGATCCCGAAGATCCCCAAGGCTCCGTTTATTCCGCCGGTGATTGCGGCGGATCCGCAGCCGAACAAAGTCAGCACAAAGGTTCCTAAAAACTCTGCGACATATTTTTTCATGATTACCTCCACATTGCTTAAACAAGCTTGACAAGAATCTTTTTCTTCTTGCCCTTTTCAACCAAAATTTTATTGTCTTTCCCTGATGCGAAGGTCGATTCATCGATCATGAATTTCTTGTCGTTGATTTTCTCTCCTTCGATTTTCAGGCCCCCCTGCTCGATCGTCATGAAGCCTTCTCTGTTTGACGGCACCAGACCCAGTTCCTTGATGAAGGAAACTACGCCTATACCGTGAACGGGATTACCGTCTTTGTCGGTCGTCTCCAGTTTTTCTTTTGCAAAGTCAACCACCGGCAGGTTCTCCATTCCTGCTCCTGACCCTCCAAAGGCAGCTCTTGCGGCGTCCTGAGCTTTTGCCGCCTCCTCTTCTCCGTGGACCAGCTTGGTGACTTCGAAGGCAAGGATCTCCTTGGCCTTGTTTATCTCCTGATCTTTAAGTGACGACAGTCTTTCTACTTCGTCCATGGGCAGGAAGGTCAGCATCCTGAGGCACTTATTCACATCTGCGTCCCCTACATTTCTCCAGTACTGATAGAACTCGTAGGGTGATGTCTTGTCCGCATCCAGCCAAAGGGCGCCCTTCTGGGTCTTGCCCATTTTCTGGCCTTCGGATGTGGTAAGCAGCGAGAAAGTCATGCCGTATACGTCCTTGCCGATCTTCTTTCTTGTAAGGTCCACACCGCCTATGATATTGGACCACTGATCGTTTCCTCCGAACTGGAGCTTGACGTCAAAATCCCTTGCCATGACCATGAAGTCGTAGCTCTGCATGAGCATGTAGTTCATCTCAAACATGGTAAGTCCGCCTTCTCTGGCCATCCTCTGCTTGAAAGCTTCCGCCCTCAGCATGGTATTGATGTTGAAAAGGGAACCCACCTCTCTCATAAAGTCAATGTAGTTGAGCGGTCTGAGCCAGCGGGCGTTATTGACTGCTATTGCCTTTCCAGGCTCAGGCTCTCTATTCTCATGGCCCGGGACATAAACACCTTCGTTGCCCGCATACTCCCAGCCTTCATCGAATTCCAGGAACTTGTCAAAGAGGCGCTTGAACTGCTCGCAGTTGTGCTCGATGGTTTCCACGCTCATGACCTTTCGCATGTCGGTCCTTCCCGAAGGGTCGCCCACCATTCCCGTTCCGCCTCCGATGAGAACCACCGGGGTGTGTCCGAATTTCTGCATATACATCATGATGATAACCTGCATGAAGTGTCCCACGTGGAGACAGTCTGCGGTAGGGTCGAATCCGATATAGAATTTGACCTTCTCATCTTTAAGGAGCTGGCGGACTTTGTCCTCGTCCGTGGACTGCTCTATAAATCCACGCTCCTTGAGCACGTCATATACATTATCAAACTTACTTACATTATCGGGAATAAGGCTTGCGTTCATTTTTTGCTCCAATTCAGTGTTACGTTTTAGTTATGGTTTATTTCGTTCCAAAGATCCTGTCGCCGGCATCTCCAAGTCCGGGAACGATGTATGCGTGTTCATTCAGGCACTCGTCCTTGGCTGCGATGAAGATATCCACATCGGGATGAGCCTTCTGAAGGACTTCGATGCCCTCCGGTGCAGCTATGAGGCACATGAAGGTGATGTCTTTTCCGCCTCTCTCTTTGATGAAATTGATAGCTGCCACAGCACTTCCGCCCGTTGCCAGCATGGGGTCTGTAACGAAGATCTTTCTCTTGTCGATATCATCGGGCATTTTGCAGTAATACTCGTGGGGCTCGTGTGTATCCGGATCTCTGTAAAGACCGACATGTCCGACCTTGGCATTTGGGATGATCTGAAGGATTCCGTCAACCATTCCAAGTCCTGCTCTCAGGATGGGAACTATGGCTACATCCAGACCCTTTAACACTTTTACCGTGGTTTCACATATAGGGGTTTCGATGGTTGCATCTTCAAGCGCGAGATCTCTTGTGGATTCATAGGTCATCAGCATGGCGATTTCACTGACAAGCTGTCTGAAATCCTTTGTTCCTGTGTTCTTGTCACGGATCATTGCGGTTTTGTGTTGAATCAGCGGATGGTCGAATACATAAACTTTTCCCATGTTCTTTTCCTTTCTGTACAAAGAGCAACGACTATATCCTAAGCCTTACGGCATGGCATCCAGCATATCCGTACGGCGCTTGTGGCGCCCTCCTTCGAATTCTGTATCGAGCCAGGTTTTTGTTATTTCCAAAGCCAACGGAGTCTCGGTGGTCCTTCCTCCAAGAGCCAGCATGTTGGCATTGTTGTGCTTTCTGGTAAGCTCGGCCATCTCCACGCTTGTGCAAAGTCCGCAGCGGATCCCCTTGACCTTATTGGCCGCTATGGATATCCCTATCCCCGTTCCGCAGATCACGATGCCACGGTCGGCCTTGCCGCTTGCAACGGCCTCACCGCAGGCTTTGCCGAATACCGGGTAATCCACGGACTCCTCGGAGCTGGTCCCCAGATCCACGCATTTTATATCGTCTCTTGTTGCCAGATACTTTCGTATCTCTTCCTTGAGTTTGAATCCGCCATGATCGCTGGCGATCGCTATTATCATTTCTGTCACACGTGATCTGCCTTCAGCCAGACCACCTTCTCCTTTCTGTTTACTCGGGCCCTGTCCGCCTCGGGTCCTCCCCGTCTGCTCGGGCCTTGACCGTCCGCCTGCTCAGACCCGGATCACATTGTACCCCGCCGACTTGAGCATGCGGTTCATTACCGCAAAGCCGACGCCGTCTTCGTCGCTCAAAGCTCCCGCCAGTATCAGGTCGACGCCTTGAGCATCCAGGTCTCTGAGTCTGGAAAAGAAATCGTGTGCCGCTTCAGCGAAGGCTTCCTCGCCAAATTGTATGACGCCCACTTTCTTTCCCTCTTCTTCGGCGATCTTCTTTCGCCTCTCTATTTCATCCGCCACATCTTCCCGTCGGCCTTTGATGACGATCATCTCGGCCTTTGGTGCGTAGTGTTTGTATTTCATCCCGGGGGATCTGGGTTTAAAGTCTGCTTCATTTGCCGGGTCGCCTTTGAGAGCCCTGTCATATTCCACGTCCTCTCCCAGGATCTCCTCCAAAGCATCTGCGGTAATGTATCCCGGCCTGAGTATGGTTGCCTTTGCACCCGTAAGATCCAGCACCGTGGATTCGATCCCCACCCGGCAGTCGCCGCCATAGATTATTGCATCGATCCTGCCGTCCATATCTGCGGCAACATCTCTGGCTCTTGTGGGGCTGGGGCTCCCCGAAAGGTTCGCGCTGGGCGCCGCTATTGGACATCCCGCCATCTCTATCAGCTGCAGGGCCGTCTCTGAATCGGGCATGCGAACGGCCACCGTGTCCAGCCCTCCCGTCGTTCTTCCCGGGATCTCCGGCCGCTTATTTACCACTATTGTCAAAGGGCCCGGCCAGATGCTGTCCGCGATCTTATCTATTCTTGGATCCCTGTCCGGGGTCAGTTTTTCCAGGTCCTCTCTTTTGGCTATATGAACGATCATGGGGTTGTCGCTTGGTCTGCCCTTGGCTTCGTAAACGGATGCCACCGCCTTCTCGTTAAGGGCATCTGCTCCGAGCCCGTATACCGTTTCCGTTGGAAAGGCAACCAATCCCCCGGCGGCTATTATCTCCGCCGCCTTCTCTATATCCTCTCTGGATGTTGTCAGATGTTCTGTTATCATGTCCTTTTAGGGATCTATTCTGCGGGGCAGTTAGAAGTTTTTCATCTTCTCCGCCTGATCGCTTGTGATCAATCCGTCTATTATCTCATCCATCTCACCATCAAGGAATTGATCCAGTTTGTACAGGGTCATTCCGATCCGGTGATCCGAAACCCTTCCCTGAGGGAAGTTGTAGGTTCTTATCCTTTCGCTCCTGTCACCGCTTCCCACCTGGCTTTTACGCTGGCCTGCGATCTCGTCCTGTTGCTTTTGCATCTCCAGATCGTAAAGGCGCGCCTTCAAGACCTTGAAGGCCTTCTCCTTGTTTTTGATCTGGGATTTTTCATCCTGACAGGTTACCACCAGACCCGTTGGCTCATGGGTGAGCCTGACCGCCGAGTCCGTGGTATTGACGCACTGACCTCCGTTGCCGGAAGCTCTGTAAACATCCACGCGCACATCGTTTGGATCCAGATCCACTTCCACATCGTCTACCTCCGGAAGCACTGCCACCGTTGCTGCCGATGTGTGGATCCTTCCGCTGGATTCGGTTTCCGGAACTCTCTGGACCCGGTGAGCGCCGCTCTCGAACTTCAGGCGTGAATACGCGCCCTTGCCCTTTATGAGCATCACCGCTTCCTTGACTCCGCCGATCCCTGTATCATTGATTTCCAAAAGTTCTGTCTTCCAGCGGTTTCTCTCCGCGTATCTGGTGTACATCCTGAGAAGGTCAGCGCCAAAAAGGGCGGCCTCTTCGCCCCCCGTTCCGGCTCTTATTTCCAGGATGACATTCTTCTCGTCATTAGGATCTGTAGGCAGCAGAAGGATCTTAAGCTCCTCTTCCAGTCTGGTGACCTCATCCTCCAGATCAGAAAGTTCCAGCTTTGCCAGCTCCCGCATCTCCTCATCGCCGTCATCCAGCATTTCTTTGGCTTCTTCGATTCCTTCCTTGGCCTTCTTGTATTCTCCGTACTTCTTGACAATGGGTTCCATCTCACCCATTTCCTTGACATACTTCTGCCATACAGGCTGGT
>CADBRY010000204.1 GCA_902797195.1 uncultured Eubacteriales bacterium | reverse complement strand
CCTATTGCGGCGATGGAGTTTATGCAGACCCTGAAGAGGATCAACAGGGACCTTGGGACAACTGTTATCATTTCGGAACACCGTCTCGAGGATGTGTTCCCCATAGCGGACAGAGTCGCGGTCATGGACGGGGGAGAGCTTATAGGATGCGACACTCCGGAAAATATCGGACGCATTCTTTCGGGGAAAAATCATCCCATGTTTTACGGGCTTCCGGCGGTGACGAAGATCTATCACACCGGATATAAAAACAATAAATCTGAGGGAGACAGTCCACTTACCATAAGAGAAGGCAGGCTGTGGATGGACAGCCTTGTGGGCGATTCGGGCTTGAAGGAGCCGGAACTTGAGAGCATATGGAATGGTGCCCGCGGAAAACTCGAAGGCGACAGATCCGAAGGATATAAAAAGTCATCCGATGATGCCTCGGGCGGACATGCCATCCACGTTAAAAATCTCTGGTTCCGCTACGAAAGAGACGGGGACCAGATACTGAGAGATCTGAATCTGGATGTGAGGACCGGCGAGATGTATGCCCTGATGGGAGGCAACGGATCGGGAAAGACAACCACCATGAAGATCATAATGAAGCTCATGGAACCCCAGCGGGGAAAGATCGATGTGAAAGGAAAAACCGGAATGCTGCCCCAAAATCCTCAGTCCCTTTTCTCTGAGGTGACCGTTGAGGACGAACTTATCGATGCTGTCCACGAGACAAATCTGTCCGATGAAGAAAAAGCCGGCGCTGTGACGGCGATGCTTGAACTTCTGGAAATAGAGCATTTGAGGAATGAGCACCCCTACGATATTTCCGGAGGGGAACAGCAGAGAGTCGCCCTTGGAAAGGTGTTGCTTTTGGAGCCGGATATACTGCTTCTGGACGAGCCCACAAAGGGACTGGATCCATTTTTTAAGATCACTCTCGCAGGGATCCTTAGGAGACTGACAGAGGAAGGCAAAACCATTTTAATGGTGTCCCACGACATAGAGTTCTGTGCCGAGTATGCGGACAGATGCGGAATGATCTTTGACGGGATGGTGATATCCCAGGATGAGACCAGAAGGTTTTTTGCGGGGAACAGTTTTTATACCACAGTGGCAAACCGTATGGCGAGAACATACTTCCCCGAGGCAGTTACATGGGAGGAGGTGGCAGAGTGCGTTGTGAAAATACGGCAGACAGCGGAAGAGAGTTAAAAGATACGACTCAATATGAAGCAGCAGCACGCAAGCGCACCCTGGCAGCGGCAGCTCTCATTTTCATACTGATCCCGGCGACGATCATAGCAGGAGCCCTTATTCTGGATCAGAGCATGTACATGCCTGTGAGTCTGTTGATCATAATCTACACTCTCATTCCCTTTTTCATGATATACGAAAAGAGAAAACCCAAGGCAAGGGAAGTGGTTCTGATAGCCATGATGTCGGCTATAACTACGGTTATCCACATGTTCTTTCACATAACCGTTCCAATACAGGCGGGGACGGCGCTGGTGATAATCTCAGGGATCGCACTGGGACCGGAAGCGGGGTTTCTGGTGGGCGCACTTTCTCGCTTCGTGTGCAATTTCTACATGGGGCAGGGGCCATGGACACCATGGCAGATGTTCTGCTGGGGCATATTGGGTTTTCTTGGCGGCGTTGCCTTTAACCGAATAAGATCCGGAAGAAAATACGGCAGCGAGAAAAAACGATTGATAGAGATCGGTAGCGGAAGTATAAGTGCTGTGGCAGGGCCGATGATGTGTTTGGTTTTTTCCATCATTCTGGCCTACGTGAGCTTCATGATACTTCCCGGTGAAGACGAAACTTTCTTTGGCTGGAGACTGTATGTCTTCGGAGCTGCAGGTTTGCTGGCAGGTGTACTCCTTCAGAGAAAACGGCTACCGGCGGACAATCTTACTCTGGCCCTGTTCACCTTCTTCACCACATTTGTGGTATACGGAGGCCTGATGAATGTCTGCGCCATGATAACCGCATCCCCTCTGGAAGGCGGGGATCCGGTGAGCTTTAAGACCCTCAGGACACTGTACAGAGCCGGGGTGCCATACGATGCGGTACACGCAGTGACCGCAGCCATATTTGTTTTTATCTTTGGCGGAGTTTTCATAAAAAAACTGGACAGAATTATTATTAAATACGGGATATACAGATGACAAGGCAAATTTATCTTTCAACATTTTCGCACATGGCAACCCGGGAGATATCCTCCTATGGGATAGGAATAGAGTACAATCAGTTCTGCATCTCAAAATGGCTCGATGAGGACGCCATGGATGGCACTCTTGAAAGGATGAGGAAGCAGGCAGTAAAATGCGGGATCGATCTTGAAGAAGATCGTGAAAAGGCAATTGTCCACGGTCCTTTTTGCGAGATAGCCCCCGCTTCCTTCGATCATCTTTTCAGAGAGCTCGCCATGAAAAGACTGGACCAGGCGGCTGCGGGAACTATGAAGCTGGGTCTGAGGAGGATGGTTGTGCACACGGGATATGTTCCCCAGATATTCTACCCTGAATGGCACATAAAAGAGTCCATTGGTTTTTGGCAGAGTTTTCTCAGGGACAAGCCAGATGATTTTAATGTCTACCTTGAGAATGTCATGGACGAGGAACCTGAAATGCTGTCGGAAATAGTGGTGGGGGTGGACGACCCGAGGATGCGGATATGTCTGGATGTGGGGCATGTGAATGTATGCTCTGACACGGGCGTGGTAAGGTGGATCGAAAAGCTTGGCCCACTCATAGGACATTTTCATCTTCACAACAATGATGGCAAAAATGACCTTCACGCGCCGCTGACGGAAGGGGCCATTGATATGGATGAAGTCCTTCGGGCTATCGATGATTTTTGCCCTGAGGATGCAACATTGACCATAGAAAGCCGTAAGTGTCATGAGTCCATCAGGTGGCTCCTTGACAGAACCTGAGGATGAAGGAATTCATCTTTTGGATGAATGATTTCATCCCTTGATTGCCGTAAAAATGTAATGTAGAATATAAAAAAATATAGCTCTATCATGACTCTGTGATGTATGGTTGCAGGGATGAGGGAATCAGGTGAGAATCCTGAGCATTAACCGGTGCTGTATGTATGGTGGAACGGTTCCGTGACGAAAGTCGGTCATTGAGGGAAACCTTGAGAAGGCTGCGAACCGAGTGAAGTAGGTGGACGATGCTTGCTTCAGCCGTATGAGCCAGAAGACCTATGATAAGAGATAGTAACGATGCTTTAGGCATCGACGTTTGCGAAAAATGTCGGACGTAACGGATTTATTCTGGTGCGTTCTTTTTTTAGTTAGTTTTAATAAGCGAAAGGAGATGTGGAATGAGAAGTTTAAGCAGGCACATCGTGACAGTGATGCTGTCCATTGCAATGATGTTGGCTTTTATGCCGGCCTTTGCGGGGAATGCGGTCTTCGCCGATGAGAGCGAAGAGCTGACGAAAGCGATCACTGCTCTGGAGGAGGCAAGTCCCCTGTCCCCTGTGCAATGGAATGCCGATTATACGGCAAAACAAGACACGAATGTCATCGATATGGCTCAGGCTATAGTGGATGAGAATGCCACCGGCGTTGAGGTCACCGAGGTGGAGACAACTACGCCAGCAGCAGCAAAGGCAATAGCTACTGATGGAACCATAACCTATCCCAGGAGTGCAGCGACTCATAGTGTGGTGTTTTATCTGGAGACTCAAAGCGAAGAAGATTTTGCAGAGGTAGATGTGAGTCTTCCCGCGAATGTTACGACGAAGTCCGCCTATATGCAGGAATTTGCAGATTCTATGGAAGAGGACTTCCTGGGAAGTAATCCAAGCTCCGATGAAGTCACAAGCAGCCTTAAAATCTCAACGGGCGACTCATATTACTGCATCAAGGTGGACTGGGAGATCCCCGAAGGTTACCTTAGCAAAAGTGGAAATACGGGAATAACCGTTAACCGTCCACCCTTTGAGACGGGAGATGTATCCTGCACTGTAAAGGCAAGAGTTTACTGGGCAGATGAATATAGCATGGCCGACTACATGGGATATAAGGGAGAGGATCCTGCCGACATCAATCTTGAGTTCCCGATAACGATCAAAGCCTATTCCGAGGATGATAAAGCTGCGGCAGAAGCAGATCTGGCGGCGGCATGGGATCAGATTGAACCCATCAAAAACTACTTTTCGGGAGATGAGACCGATCTGGATGCGGTGGATCAGGATCTTCAGCTGCCTAACGCTCCCAGAACTCCCAGCGGGATCAGAGCTCAGTGGAAATCCTCAAATCCAGATGTTATCGAAGTCAGAACACTGCGTGCCTATCCGAAGAGAGATGAAATCGGAGGAGAAGCGAAGCAGACTAGACTGAGTCTGACTCTCAGCAAAAACGGCGTGACCAGCACAAGGTCTTACCCGGTCACGGTGCTGCCTATGACCCAGGAAGAACTGGATGCGGAGAACGCTTACCTGGATGCGGTAGCAAACGACATAAGCTTTAACACCATAAAAAAAGATAATCTGAATCCTCAGAAAGTCACTACGAATCTTCAGCCGGTATACAGAGGATACTATGATGCCGAAACGGGAGAAATCACCTATGGAACTTCCAATATTGGCAACAGCGGCGCGAAGATCACATGGGCATACACCAGCAATGTTTCCAGCGGACGGGTGACAAGACCTACAGGAACGGATGACAAGGAAGTTACGTGCACAGCTACAGTAACCAGTCAAAGATATGCTGATCTTATGCAGTCTCGTACAGTCGAAGTACCGATAGTGATCCTGGCAACGGAGACAACTGTCGACCTCAATGAAAAACCCACGGTAAAGGGCGACACATCTATAGCTGACTTTGTGGAAGTTGGAAATGGTTATACCGTAAGCCTGGAGGGAATCTTTGAGGATCTTAACGGAGATTCCATGACCTATAAGGTTTCTGTGGACGATGGTGAATTCACAGCTGTCGAGGGAACATCATATACCGCCACCTGGAGTGAAGTCGGTAATCATGTGATCGTATTCAAGGCTAACGACGGCAAAGAAGACAGTGAGGATACATACACAGTCAACCTGCAGGTCCTTAACGCAGAAGATGCTGATGCAGCTGAAGAGCTTAAGAACTACAAGCAGGAAAAGATCGATGAGCTGAAGTCATATAAGGACGAAGCTGATTACCGCGCTCCGCAGAAAAAAGAGCTAGCTGCGGCCATATCTGCAGGCCAGGACGCCATCAATGCATCTGAAGATAAGGCAGCTGTAGACGATGCGGTTACTGCAGCCAAAGCAGAGCTGGACAAGATAAAGACAAACAGCCAGCTTACGAAGGAAGATCTGGCGAAGGTCATAGCCGAAGCTGAGGCTTTTGAAGAAGCCATGGTCACAGGAGACGGCGAGGGCGAGTATCCCGCCGAAGCAAAGGCAGCCCTCAAGGATGCCATAAAGGATGCCGAGGATGTATACTCAGATGATACTTCCGATGACCTTGCTCTCCTTGCTGCCACAAACGATCTGAAGGCTGCTCTGGTCAAGGCTATGGATTCCGTTAACCCAACATCCGTATCAATCAATATCCTTGGACAGGACAAGGAGAATGCATTTACCAAGGCTCTTTATCCTGCGACAGTGAAGTCGGATGCGGCCACAAATCTTGGCTACGAGAAGCCGGCTGAATACAAACATAAAGTCGTGGCCATAGACGGTATGGTGGTGCTGCATCAGGCGATCTATGGGGAGGCCTTTACCGAGAATCCGACAGACTATCTCGTCATGAATAAGGGAGGCACCATAACAAAGCTCTTCGGACAATCCACAATGAATCTGGGATACTATGTGAACTACAGCTATCCCACATATCCGGACGATGATGAGCTGGGCAGCGTTGCCTATGATACCGTTCTCGAAGACGGAGATATGCTCAATGTCTGGATCTATGGAACGTCAAAGCACAGAGATAAACTGCTGTACTTTGAAGAAAATGCATACGAAACGGAGAAACCCGGTGAGGTAGCGGTAAAGGTATATGGCAAACAGGCCGGCAAGGCGGGTGACAGTGAAGAGATGCCCATGGAAGGCGCTGTGGTAAGCGTTATAGATGCCGATGGAAATGAAGTTGCTACAGCTACGGCTGATAACGCGGGAATCGCTTTAATACCCGGTGTCCCGGAGGGCAAGTACGTCATTACGGCCAAGTCCATACCTTATGACGAGGCGGTACAGGATGACCACTTCGTGGCACCTTACGCCACACTTTCCGTCGGACCTATGGATGAGGAAGTTTCTGTAGACATCGAAGCAGCTGTAAGAAACTTCGAGGAAGCCGACAAGTTTGATATCGTACCTCAGGATGTAAAAGTATCCAGCCACGCGGCGGAATCCTATGGAGATTTCGGAGATTACGCAAGTGATAATGGAGACAAGGTAACTGTAGCCGACGTCCTTTATACTCTCCATAAGATGAAATTTGGAGATGCCTTCACTGCCGAGACAAAGGATGACTACATTTCCATGCCCAGCGGATGGAATACTAAAGCCTTCGGTGTGGAAACCATGAATATGGTTCGGTATATTGACAACAACCTGTCCATGAGCGGAAGCACATACGGAACAACTCTTGAAAGCGGAAATGTGTTCGACATGTTCATGAATCGTGACGGTTGGAACGATGTGCCCACATGTTTCGATGAGGAGAATGTTATAGTCAATGCCGGAGAGGAGTTTGAGCTGTCTCTCATGAGAGTAAACTGGGATGGAACCACATCAACTCTGTCTCCCACAGGCGAAGGAATCACAGCAGCTACCATGGATAAGCGAGGCTACCTCACGGGCATCAACGGAGGTAAGGCGGATGCAAACGGTAAGGTAAAGATTCTCTTTGAGAACCCAGGCGAATACATCGTTTCAGCAACAGGAAGAGGTGTGGGAGAATACGGTGAAGGAACTATTGCAGCACCGCACTGCAAGGTCACGGTCGTAGATTCCACCCAGATGGCCAAGGATGCCGCCATCGAAGAACTGAGAGACCTGGGTGAAGCTGCAAGAGAAAATGTAAGCAACCCATATGAGGCGGATGTGGCGGCACTGAAGGGCATCATCGATGTGCAAAATGCAAAGGATGTGGATGAGGTGAATGCCACAGTCGCAAGAGTCAAAGGTGAAATAGATTCCCTGCTTGCCAATAAGGCGGCAGATGATGCGGAACAGGCCAAGAAGACAGCAGATGCAAGCAAGAAAGCAGCTGAAATAGCCGCCAAGACACCTGGTAAGACCGCCGTGGATCTGGCGCAGAAGTCTGCTGATAATGCAGCTATAGCAGTCGAAGAAGCCGAAAAAGCCAAAGCGGCAGCCGATAAGGCTGTAGACTCTGCGGAGAAGGCACTTGAAGCGGCGCAGACAGAAAAAGACAAAGAAAAGGCTCAGAAGATGCTGGACAAGGCCACAGAGAATGCCGCCAAAGCCGACGCCGCCAAGGAGGCGGCCGACAAGGCTAAGACCGCAGCTGATGCAGCCCTGAAGCAGGCTAAAAAGAATGCAAAGCCGGCAGCTAAAGTGGGGACGCCTACCATCAGAAATACTATTGCAAACTCTGGGGCAAAGACCAAGAAAGTTATCTATGACAAGGTATCAAATGCTGCGGGTTATGAGATAGCATACAAGGCAAGAAGTTCCAAGACCTGGGGCACCACGAAGGTGACGGGAAATGTTAGCAATGGGACCATCAAAAAACTCAGCATCAAGGGTCTGTATGATATTAAGGTGCGTGCCAAGACCGCTGAGACAAGTACTCACAAAGCAACCACGGGCAAGTACTCAAATGTGGTACACCGCTACTTCTTCACAGTCCAGAAGATCGGAGTCAGCTCAACTTCCAAGGGAAGCTTCACTATCAAATGGGCCAAGGATCCGGGAGCCACAGGTTATCAGGTGATGTACACCACCAACAAGAACGGTGCCGGAGCTGCGAAGAACATCAATACCATTGGTAAGAATGGAACCTCCTTCACGAAGAAGGGGCTGGCAGGCGGCAAGACCTACTATGTACAGATAAGGGCGATCAAGAAGGTCGGCAATGACACCTACATCGGAAATATCTCAAACCCCGTGCCGGTCAAAGTGAAATAACCACCTAAGCGGATAATCGTCAGTAAGATACAGGATGCTCGAAATGAGCATCCTGTGTCTATCTCGAAATGAGCATCCTGTATCCTTAGTATAAAGTTAGATTGGGAAACCTAAATAGATAAAAGAAAAAGAGCACAACCTTTGTGATAAGATTTAATTACCACAAAAAAT
>CADBRY010000203.1 GCA_902797195.1 uncultured Eubacteriales bacterium | reverse complement strand
TCCCCGCTTGTATTCGTGGTAGAGCTGGGAAAGGCTGGTGGCGAGTTTGCCGCTGCCTCCACCCGGACCTGTCACAACGATAAGTGGTTTTTCCACTTCTATGTAGGGGTTGGCCCCATAGCCTTCATCGCTGACTATGGTTTCCACATCCGTGGGATATCCCTTGGTGAATCTGTGCCTGTATGTTTTAATGCCTCTGTGCTCCAGTCTGCTGATGAACTTGTCCACAGAGGGCATATCGTCTTCGTATCTTGTTACGACCACGCTGTTGATTTGCAGATCGAACTGTCTGAATACGTCTATGAGTCGCAAAACTTCCAGGTCGTATGTTATTCCAAAATCCTGTCTTGTTTTATGCGTCGCTATATCCCCCGAGTAAACGCATATAACGATCTCCGCCTTGTCCTTCATTCTCTGAAGAAGCTTGATCTTGGCGTTCTCATCGAAGCCGGGAAGGACTCTCATTGCGTGCTTATCCTGGACCAGTTTTCCGCCGAATTCAAGATAGAGGCGTTGTCCGCCTCCTTCGTTTATTCTCTCCAGTATATATTTCGTCTGCTCTTCAATATACTTTTCTGCGCTGAACCCGACTTTGGTCATTACTTTTCCTCCGCTCCTACATAAGGGTTATGTTCAACAGATTACGCCCCTCCGCGAGTCCCTTGAGACTGATATCGTAATCGATGTCGATGTTGCCTCCGTTCTCTGTAATGTTGCTGGCTACATCGTTTGTCAGAACTTCGATCTCTAACGCCCCAAAGGGAGTGTCGTAAAATCCCGTATATCTCTTTCCCTTTTCAAACAGGATCTCCGTTCCGGATCCTGCCCCCTCGCCAAACCTTTTCATCTGGATCTCGCCGTCCCTCAGGCGCAGCCTGGTCTGGCATCCGGGGATCCCCGAAAGCTCAGTTTCATCGTATATAAGATAGTAGGTGCCGTTGCGTTTATAGAGTTTTCCCTCGGTGACAAACTCCATGGTGTCTTCGCCGCTCTCCCTGCTTATCTGTTTGCCCTTTATCTTTATGAGTACCTCTTTCATTGCCTTTCCTCTTTCCCTTAAGCTCCCTTTTTCTCTGTCTCCCCTGTTTGTGTGATCGTTTATCTTCGGGCGTTCCGTAATGCAAAAGCAACGGATGCCTCTTCACACATCCTGTTCATTGTACCACATTTGATCAACTCTGTGGCGGTAATGTTAGCCCCGGCGGGCTGCGAACACGCTAGCTCCGGCCGGCCTTTCTGGCGAAGTATTCCCTAAGCTGCTTCTCGTCCTCTATTTCCAGACCCCGCTCTCCCGCCAGGCCTTCTATGTGATGCCTGAACTCGTGGCGCAGCACCTCTCTCAGCTTTTCCCTGAGCTGCGCCTCATCCATCCATCCGTACATCCGCTCAAAGGACCCGTAATATATCTTTATCATCCTGCCGCTTTGGGACACGCTGTATTCACCCATTATGCAAAGGTCCTCCCCATGAGGACTCTGCTTCATCTCCGGCAACAAAAGGATCCCCCCGCTGAGTTCATTGTAGAACTCGTAGGGCAGTTCCTCCGCAAGTTCATCCAGTATCTCACCAACCCTGTCTATGTCGACCATTTCCGGTTGCCTCCTTGATTAGTTGCCTTTCTATTTGAATTTTATGGATTTGCAGAATTCCGTGAAATGAGTTTCAAACTCCGGGCCGTTCAGCTCCACATGCATGACGCTGCCACCTTTTTTCAGCAGGGCATTGTCCTCACCCATATAAATGGTGATGTCTCCGTTCTGAATCTTATTGCTTTTCTCCAGCCACTCTTCTGCTTCCTTATCATATATCCATGTTGCCTGCTCATTTTTTCCCGTTCCTTCGATAGTATGATACATGTGTTTGATGCAGTCAGTCAGGGATATGTTGTATTGACCTTTGTAGTCGTCTATTCCCAGAAAGGCAACGATATCCTCGGTGTTGTTCTCCGATGTAATCTCCCCTTCGCCGGTAATTTTATCCGTCTTTAATACATAACCGGAAGGGACTGTGCATTCTATATAATCCTTAAGATCCCAATCCACATCAGCATATATGGGTTCATGTTCCGCCGCCTCTATAAGATCCTGATTTATCTTATCCCAATCCTGCGCCTCATCGTTCCATAGCGGAAAAGCGCCCGCCGCCAGACAGATCCCAAAAATTACAGGGATCAGAACCAAAGCCAGGAAAAGGGCAATCATTTTTTTCATGTGTCTTCTTTCGTCCGTTGACATATTCTCATATTCGTCGCGAAACTGCTTCAGATTCTTGGCCATTGCTTCACCTCCGTGGTCGTCTCATATCTGTTATGTCAGCTGTCAATCGGGAACGATTTAAGATGGTATTAGTATAACATAATATTGCTGTGGCACTTCCATTGCTTTTGCGTGACCCACTCTTCCATATGAGATTGGTGGATTTTTGGAAGAATTGCCTTTGCGCAATCCATACTTCCAAATACGACGCATGATTATTTGGAGGAATTGCCTTT